>JACDGF010000199.1:1881-5083 GCA_013815405.1 Caulobacteraceae bacterium
CGCCCAGGACCCCCGCAGCCTGGCGCGGGGGATGGTCCCGTCCGCCAGGATCCGAAGCGCCGCCATGAGCTCGCCTTCCGCCCACGGCCGGCGGCGGCCCAGGGCCGCCAGGGTGGCCAGGCTGCGCACCACATCCAGATTGCCCTGGACGGCCCCGTAGCCCGATTCCATTGCCCACACCGCGACCAGGACGTCGCGGGGGACGCCGTAGGTCCGTTCGATGACGCCGAAATCTCCGATGGACGCCCGCTTGCTCCGGCCGATCGCGATCTGGCCCGGCGTGACCGCGCCCCTGATATAGTCGCTCACCGGCTTGGCGAATTCCGGCTGCCGCGCGTCCAGGGCGCCGACCCGGGGGTCCGGGGCGAGGCCGGAAAGCTCCCGATCGAGGATCGATCTGGCGACGCCGGCCGCCAGCGCGCGCCCATAGAAGGCATTAAGCCAATCGGTGAAGTACGGCTCCCCCGAGGCTCCGAGCAGCCCGGCGGGCGTCGGCGGCGCGGCGGCGGCCTTCCTAGCGGCGGCGGCGAGGGCGAGGGCGAGGAAGATTCGGCGATCCATGAGGGGAGTCTAAGCGGCGTCGCCAGCCAGTTTCAATGGCCGGCCTGACGTGACCGGGGGCAGGTCCGTCTTGGGACTCTCGATCACTTCCAGGGCGACATTGGCGATCTCCGAAAGGTGAAGTTGCATTTGGGCGATCGGCTCATGCTCTTCGTCGACCCGCTGAATGCCTTGCGAGGTGATGCGCAAGAGAAAGCGATCGACGCGGCTCAGCACCAGCATGGTGATCGTCTGATCGTCATTCAGCGCGAGTTGCTGAACGATTCCCTCATACGCTACGCTCGCCCCCTCGTGGCTGGTGTTGGTGACGACGTAGGCGAGGATCACGGCGTCGCCCGTCTTTACCTGGCGGACGGCGGGATGGAGCCAGCCGAAGTCGATCGCGTCCCATCTGTCCTTGACTACCTCCCTTCGGGCGAGCCAGCCGACGAACGCCCCGGCGCCGCCGCCCGTCAAGGCCAGCTCAAGGAGCCAGGCCAGTATGGCCAAGTCGGTGACTTGGCCCGCCGTCCGTCCCGAAGTGAACACCACCCGATAGATGTTTGGGTCGAAAGCGACGGCCACGCACAGGCCGGTCAGGCGACACCAGAGCCCCTGCAGGACGAAGGCGAAGGCGCCCAGGAGATAGCCGGCGACGGCGCCCAGGGCGATGATGAAGAGCGTCGCCGTCGAATTAGGCTTTTCAGGCCGGGGGGTGAGAAGATCGGTGCGCTCCGTCGCCCGCAAGCCGGCCCAGGCGCAAAGTCCTGGAAACAACAGGACGAGGGCGAGAAAGAGGGTGTAGCTGAAAGCCAAGGTGGAAAGGCGCGGCTAGCCGGCGGGCGCTTCCTTTGCTTTCAGCTTGCCGTCGATCCTGACGGGCAGGACGTAGACGCCGTCACGCAGCCGAGCGGCTTGGCGGGCTTTGTCCCAGCGGCCGAACGTCTCGTGGATGCGCTCGCCGAGTTCGATGGATTTGGCGGTGTTCACACGCATCGAGGGTCTCCTTCGCCACCATGTAGCATCGGCGGATCCGATTCTCCAGCCCGCCGGTTTGACGCGCGCCCCCGCCTTCCTCTATAGGGCCACCTTCCCGCCAGCCATCCGCATTCAGAGACGACCGCCATGAAGGTCAGAAGCTCGCTCAAGACGCTCAAGACGCGCCACCGCGACTGCAAGCTCGTGCGCCGCAAGGGCCGGCTCTACGTCATCAACAAGACCAACCCGCGCTACAAGGCCCGCCAGGGCTAATTCCCCGCCCTATCCCCCCCGCGCCAGCCGCAGGAATTCCTGGCGGGTGCGGGCGTCGTCGCGGATGACGCCGGTGAGGTGGCTGGTGGTAAGACTGGCGCCGGGCGTATTGACGCCGCGCAGGGTCATGCAGCTGTGCTCGGCTTCGACGACCACGCCCACACCCTTGGGTTTGAGCACCTGATCGATCGCCCCGGCGATGTCCGCGGTCAGCTTCTCCTGGATCTGGAGGCGCCGGGCGAAACCGTGCACCACGCGGGCGAGCTTGGAGATCCCGACCACCCGCCGGGTCGGCAGATAGCCCACATGCGCGCGGCCGATAACCGGCAGCATGTGATGTTCGCAGAAGCTGACCACCGGAATGTCGCGCAGGACCACCAGCTCGTCATAGCCCCCCACCTCCTCGAAGGTCCGCTCCAGGTAGTCGCGCGGATGGGTCCCGTAACCCGCGAACAGCTCCCGGTAAGACCTCGCCACACGCGCCGGCGTCTCGAGGAGGCCTTCGCGATCCGGGTCGTCTCCCGCCCACTCGATGAGGGTGCGGACGGCCGCTTCGGCCTGGGCCTGGGTGACGGTCTGGGATGTCAATGACGAATTCCTCGTTGGCCGATTTGGGTGGTGGACAAGCGCGCCGCGCCATGGCTTTAGGCGCGGCCGATCCTTTAGGGGCGGACCTCCTCCCATTCAATGCGAGCGCGCGACCCATGGCCGACGATTCCTCCAGCCTCGACACCCTCGGCGCCACCGCCCAGGGCAAGCTGAAAAGTCTCATCGAGCGCATCGAACGCCTGGAGGAGGACAAGGCCGCGGTCGCCGGCGATCTCAAGGAGGTCTACGCCGAGGCCAAGGGGGAGGGGTTCGACACCAGGATCCTGCGCAAGGTCGTGCGCCTGCGAAAGCAGGACGCCGCGGCGCGCCAGGAGGAGGAGGCCTTGATCGACCTCTACATCTCCGCCATCGGAGGATTGTGAACCGGCCACCCCCCGATCCTCGCACTCAAGCCAAGCGCGCGGCGCTCAACGCCCTTCGGCGCGCCAGGCGGGCGGCCCTGCGCGCCGGCGTCGCCCTTTCCGACTGGGAAGGCGAATTCCTGGGCTCGGTGGAACATCGGGTGGAAACCTTCGGCCGGGCTTTCGGCGATCCCGAAAAAGGGCCCGCCCGAAGCGCGCTGTCGGTCCTGCAACGGACCAAGCTGAAGGAAATCGTGACCAAAACCAAGCAAAGGGCCAAGTCTCGGTCGGCCGATGACGGCGCGGCGGTCGCCGATGAAACGATTGAGCATGATCCGCGCAGGCGGTAGTCCTCTCTCCCACGGGGAGACGACTCTTGGGACCCGGCGCGAGAACGCCGGCGTGCGCGAAGGAACTCCTTAGGTGACCCCACCCGCCGCCCTCATCTCCCTGGCGACGGC
>JACDGF010000200.1 GCA_013815405.1 Caulobacteraceae bacterium
GGTCAACGCCGCCGGCCAGGTCGGCACGGCCCAGAACGGGGCCATCGTCCAGAACCACGGCGAGCGTCCCGATCAATGTGTCCACCGCGACCACGATCGAGCTGGTCGCCAGGACCAACGGCCAGGTCATCTACGTCACATCCTGGGACGTGGAGGTTGCCGCCGCCGACACCATCACCCTGGAATACGGCACGGGGACCAACTGCGCGACCGCGCCGACGCCCATCACCGGCCCCTACAATTTCCTCGCCGGCGGCGGCCTGACCAAGGGGACGGGCCTGGGGCCGGTCCTGATCGTTCCCTCCGGCAAGGCGCTGTGCATCGTCACCAGCGCGGCGGTGCAAGCCAGCGGGAGCGTGAGCTATGCGCAGTTCTGAGGGGAACGGCCGTTGGGAAAACAGCTCCGCTCTGAGCCCCCGTCCGCCCTAATCTGTATATTCGTCTTCGGGATCGTCGGTGCGCAGGAAGCGATCGCTTCCACGCGGGCATCGCCGCGTGAATACAAATCGGCGCCTGATTTTCGCTCTGTCAGTGTAAATGATGGTTCCGCTGAATCGTTGATCGGCCGAGATCACGCCCTTGTCGATCAGGACGATGAAGGTCGCGAGCGCCAAGTTCAGGCCGACATGGCCCATGGCCCCGAGCGTGGGATCGGATGTCATGCGCAATTCGCACCTACCGCCATAGCCTCGCACCGCCCGCTTTCGGAGTCGATGGGGCGAGCGGCAGCGGCCTTGACCCTCCCACCGCCCAGCCCGTATCGGGGGTCATGGACGCCGGGTTGAATGGGCCGCGCTACGAGCAACACCTCCGGCGAATCAAGAAAGAACTCGCCGACATCCTGGACGTGAGCTTCACCGCTTCACCATTTCGCGCCCTCAACAACCGCTTTCTGGTGGCCTGTTCCGCGCGTTCGGGTAGCCACCTTCTCTGCCACGGTCTTATGGAGCACGGGGCCGTCGTGCGCGAGCACTTCGACCCGAAACAGATCAAGAGGCTTTCTTTTCGGTGGGAGAAGCACACGCTGGAAGCCTATTGCCGGACACTCGTGCGGCGGTTCGCCCCGCGAGGTGTTTTCGGGGTCAAGGGCGGCATCCAGATCCTCGCCCCGCTCATGCTGGCCGGCGAAATCCCTGACCATCTGGCCGACTGGCGCTTCGTCTATCTGAGCCGGGCGGACGGGCTCAAACAGGCCATCTCGCACTTCATCGCCACGCAAACCGGTGCGTTCAAGGCGACAGCGGAGCCGACCCGCACGCTGACGGATCAGGACTTCGACGGGAAGAAGATTGCCGGCATGGTCCGCCGCAACCGCGCGATCAACGTCGAGTGGGAAGAGTTCTTCGCCGACCATGGGATCGAGCCAATCCGCGTCGTCTATGAAGAGATGGTCGCCGACATGCCGGGCACGGTAGGCCGTGTGGCGCGTGGGCTTGACCTGCGAGGGCCGCCCGCCCCGGGCGAGTCTACCCCGCCGGTCAAGCGTCAGGCCACGTCGCTCAACGCGGATTGGGGAGCGCGCTTCCTCGCCGAGGGGTGGCCGCGCGAGGGCTGAAGCCGCCAAAGCAGAGGGGTAGTCCATGACGATAGGGACGCCCATCGCATTGGGGTCAGCCAACGCCGCCTCGGGCTCGCTTACGCTCAACCTGACCACGACAGCAGACAGTCCGGCGGGCGCTACGATCGTTGTCTTCATCGCCTCGGGCAACACCGCGACGATCAACAGCGTCACCGATGTCGCTGGGAACACCTATACCGCCGGCAACAGCCTTTCGAGCGGGTCGACCAAGCAGAATATCTACTACTGCATCAACGCTCTCGCCCTGCTCACTGGGGGCACGATCACCGGGACTTGGGCCGCCGCCACCGGCTCCAAGATGCTGGGCGCGACGTCGGTTTCCGGCGTCCTGGGCAAGGACCAGGAGCCGGTGGGGACCACCGGAACCGGAACGGCGCCCGCGATCACGAGCGACGTCTTGGGCCTCTCTGGCGAGATCATCTTCGCGCAGGCCGTGGCCGTGGGCGGCGCGGGCGATGCCTTCACCGAAGACGCCGCCTTCACGACCGCCGGCTCGGCAGCCAACGGCTCGGCCATGCACTGGGCCTACAAGGCCTCAGCGGACCTGTTTCCGGTCGCCTACGGCCCGAGCCTAGGGACGTCCCGCGTGTGGGGCGCCAAGATGCTGGCCCTCAAGGGAGCGGCGGTTGTCCCGCCCGGCTCCAAGGGCGCCGCCACCACGCCTAAGTTCGGCATCTTCTGCAGCGGCGATGAATATCTGCGGCTCGGGCGCAACCTCGGCGTTCAGTACCAGCGGATGAACGTCAACAATACCGCCGGGGCCAACATCGGAAGCGACCAAGCCGCCGCCATCCGGGATCTGGGCATAGGGATCAACCTAATCCTCAACAACGCCGCGACTACCCCTTCAAGCCCGCCAGCGGATATCCCGACCTACCAATCTCAGGTTGCCGCGATCCTCGACAACATCCGGCCCGACCTGGTGAACATTCAGATCGAGATCGACGCGGGTGTCTTCTATCAATCGCAAGCCACCGCCGCGGCCACGGCAACCGCCTATCTCGCTCAGCTTAAGGCCGCTGCGGATGTCTGCCACTCCACCGGCGCCTATGTCGGCCAAAACCGGCATTATCTCATCGGCGATTCCGGCATTTCCAGCAGCGGGACCAACTTCGCCTATTGGAACTATCTCTGGGGTCTTGGCGACCACAGCCCCGGCAATGCGGCGGATGTGTTCAAGGCGGTGGGGCTTATCGGGCCGAGCCAGGGTGTCGATGGCACCGACGCGAGGGACCAAGTACCGGACGCGGCCAATCCGACGCGCGGCATCTTCGCCACCGCCGGCCAGGCCGATCGCCTGACACAGCTGACCTTGGTCAACCTTCTGCTGTCAGGCCTGAAGGCGACGGGGATCGACTACATCAACGTTCACGCTTTCTGGTACTTCAACGATTTCAGTCTGAAGCAGGATGCGGTCCAGTGGGTGATTGACACCGTCGGCCTGCCAGCAATGACCAACGCCTGGGGCCAGCGCGACCGCGATCCTCAAACCACCCGCGCCATGTATGCGGCGGCTCGCAAGCTGCGAATGAACTGGCTGTTCTGGTATAGCGTCTATCAGAAGAAGGCGCAGGACCCCGGTGATGAGGACGGCGATCTGACCATCCTGGGAACGGCTTTGCGCGACGCGGTGAACCCTCAAGCCTGGATGATCGGCCGTTCGGCGTCGGCTTCCTATGCGATCGGCGGGCTCGCTCCGGCGCCGCCACCTTCCGCTCCGCCATGATGGGAGCCTCGCCATGTCCCTGACGGTGCGCGATGTGATCAAGCGCGCGCTCCGGATGACCGGTGCGCTCGCCGCTGGGGACGATCCGAACGCGGACGACGCCGCCGACGCGCTGATCGCCTTCAACAGCATGAAGCGCGCCATGTTCGGGACCTTCATCGGCCCGCGCATGTCACCGATCGGCGCAACGCTGACCTTCGCCCAAGCGGAGAACGGCGGGGAATATCAAATAGCGGCCGGGGCTGGCTTTGTCCTGGTCGCGCCGCTCAATCCGCGCTCCGGGTCTCGTTTCGGGATCGTGGATGCAGGCCTGGGTTTTGGGCATAACGTCTGCATCATCAACCGCAACGGCCGCCTTCTGGAGGGCCTCGCCGCGAATCTCCCCCTCACCACCGCCGGCGACAACCGCCGGTGGTGGTTCCGGGGCGACACCGGCAACTGGGTGCGTGAGGCGGATTACCTCACACCGGACGATGCGATCGAGTTTCCGGACAACCTGATCGCCTATCTGCCGTACATGCTCAGCGTGGCCCTGGCGGCCGAGTTCGACGCGGAGCTTCGGCCGGACATCGTGGCCGGGGCGGAGGAGGGGCGCGAGGCCTTCGCGCGGCTGTATGCGCGGCGGGGGCGGAACGGGCTCGATATGCCGATCGGGGTGGGCGGGGCTCAGGCGCAACAACAACAGGTCGGCTGATTTGCCGCTACGGCTGAAGCCCAACCCGCCAAGAAACGGAGATGCACCATGCCCTCCGCCCCCCTGCGCGTTCCGTTCATCACCGACGGCTTCGTCCGCTCCCTGCAAACCCCCGTCAGCCTGCCGGTGAACATGATCGCCGAGGCCACGCCGCTGCGCGAGCCGGTGGCGGGGGCGGCGCAACAGGGCTTCCGGGATATCCACTACGGCCGGCCGGGGCTGGTCTCGGGGACCAACGTCGGGACCGGGCCTATCCGGGGAATCGTGGCTGGGCCGCCGGCGCTGGGGCAGGCTTATTACTACGTCACCGGCCAGTCGATCCGCCGGGCCGATGGCTTCATCCAAGGCACGGTCACCGGAGCCGACCGGGTGCGTTTCGCGGTCTCGCGCAGTCAGATGGTCGTGGTGGCGGACGGCACGGCCTACCTGTACGACGGGACGGGCGGGTCGCTGGGGTTCAAGGCGATCACGGGCCTGGCCGGGCCGGTGGTCGACGTGGCCTATCTGGCGGGGCGGTTCGTTTACGCCATGCGGGACACCGACCAGTTCTGGTATTCGGAGATCAACGACGGGGCCAATATCCCGGGGCTGAACTTCGCCACCGCCGAGAGCTTCGCCGACAGGGTCGTGGGGATCGGGGTGCTGAACGAGGCGCTGGTCTTCTTCGGCCAGGCCTCGGTGGAGTTCTGGTCGACCAGCGCGGACGCGGCGGCGCCCTTCGCCCCGACCCTGGGCCGGGGGTTCCAGCGCGGGTGCGTCAGCCGCGATGGCATCGCCTTCCTGGACAACGACCTCTTCTGGGTGGCGGACAACGACGTCGTCTACCGGGCGCAGAACGCGCCGACGCGCATCTCCTCCAGCTCGATCGAGGACAAGATCAGGCAGTGCGCGGCCAAGGCCTCGATATCGGCGTTCAGCGCCACCTTCGAGGGCCATGAGTTCTATGTGCTGAACCTGCCGGGGGTGGGCTCCTACGCCTATGACGCCTCGCGGGTCGGGACGGCGACCGGGGCCTATGGGTCCAGCTACGGCCGGGGCGAGTGGGCGGAGTGGCGC
>JACDGF010000201.1 GCA_013815405.1 Caulobacteraceae bacterium
GCCGTAGGCCCGGCCGTTGGCGGCGACCTTGAAGGTCACCGACCGGTCGCCCCGCAGGGCCCCGGCCCGCGCCTCGCGCAGGCGCTCGGCCTCCGCGCTCACCGTCTGGCGCTGCGAGAGCCGGGTCAGCCCCTGCTGGAGCCTGGGGAATCCGATCAGGCTGACCAGGGCGGTAATCGCCACCACCACCAGCGCCTCGACCAGGGTCGTTCCCGATTGGCGGTCGCGGCCCCGGGCCCCCTCCACCCCGGAGCCTGTCCTCGGGCCGGCCTCCGGCCGGACCCGGGGGGGGTCCCCCTCCCGTTGGCGGAGGGGAGGAGAAAGGACACAAACACGCTCCCTCCCCCCCATGGGGGAAGTACCGGTGAAGCCGGGGAAGGGGGCCAGCGGCGTCGGCCACCCCCCGCGCCGTGCGTCCCTACCAGTTGCCCACATCGGCCGCCTCGCCGGTCCCGCCCTCGGCCTTGTCGGAGCCCAGGGTGTAGACGTCGATCTCGCCGTGCTTTCCGGGGATGCGATAGAGATAGGGCGTACCCCAGGGATCGTTCAGGGCGGCGGATTTCTGCAGATAGGGGCCGTTCCACCCGGCCGCCGTGGACGGGGCGGCGACGACCCCGGCCAGGCCCTCCTCCTGGCTGGGATAGCGGCCGACGTCCAGGCGGTAGAGCTCCAGCGCCGCGACCACGTTCTGGACCTGCACCTTGGCCGTCTGGCTGCGCGAGCTGCCGAGGTACTTGAGCACCTGGGGCGCGATGATCGCGGCCAGCAGGCCCATGATCGCCAGCACCACCAGCATCTCCAGCAGGGTGAAGCCCGCGTCGCGAGGCGGCCCCTTGCGCGAACCTGGGCGAAGGCGGGAGCGGAAGCGGGTCAGGGTCATGGGGCGAGCGCCAGATCGTTGAAGCCAAGGATTGCGGACATGATGGACGCGATCACCGTGGCCACGACCGCGCCCATGAACACGGTAATTGCCGGAGTCAGTATGGCCAAAATACGCTGGATGGTCGAGCGGACGGCCCGGTCGAGGACGTCGGCCAGACGCCCGAGCATCTGGCCCAGCTGCGCGGTTTCCTCGCCGGTGCGCAGGAAGCTCAGGGCCATGGGGGGAAAGACGCCGCTGGCGGCCAGGGGGCCGGAGAGGCCGCCGCCTTCCTTGAGGCCGGCGGCGACCTTGCCGATCTCGCTGGCCATATGGGCGTTGGAGACGGACCTCTGGGCGATCGCCAGGGCGGTGGGGAGGGGCACGCCGCCGTCCACCAGGCTGCCCAGGGTGCGGGCGAAGGCGGCGGTCTGGGCGTTGATCACCAGGGGGCCGATCTGGGGCAGGCCGAGCACCGAACGGTCGAAAGCCAGGCGCACGCCGGGGCGCCGCAGCCACTGGCGCAGGGAAAAGAGGGCCAGGCCGATGGCGATCACCCCCAGCCAGCCGTAGTGCCGAACCCCGTCGCTGGCGGCCATCACCGCGCGGGTGGCGAAGGGGAGCTTGCCGTGGGCGTCGGCGAACAGGCCCTCGAACTGCGGCACCACCACCAGCAGCATGACCAGGATGACGCTGGTCGCCACCACCACCAGCATGGCCGGATAGACCAGGGAGGAGACCACCGTCTGGCGAAGGGCCTCGGCGCGATCGAGGCTGTCGGCCAGCCGCGCCAGGGACGCGCCCAGGCGGCCGTCCGCCTCGCCGGCCTCCGACATCGCCGAGGCGACCGGGGGAAACAGGGCGGGCGACTCGGCCATCGCCCGCGACAGGGGCGCGCCCTCCTTCACCCGGGCGTGCACGGCGGCGAACACCGCCTTGACCCCGGGATGGAGGATGTTCTCGACGCACACCGCCAGGGCGCGGTCGAGGGTCAGGCCGGCCTGGAGCAGGACCGCCAGCTCCCCGATCGCGTTGATCATCGCCTGGCGGGTCTTGCCGTTGGGCTTCACCGAGGCTGTCGCCGTCGCCGGAGCGGAGGTCTCGACCGTCTCGATCGGCATCAGCCCCAGGCGCCGCAGATCCTGGATCACGTCGGCGCGGCTGGCGGCCTCCAGGGCCCCCGAGCGAAGGACGCCCGTGGCGGTGGCGGCGCGATAGCGGTAGGTGGCCACCCTCAGCCTTCCCGGGTCACGCGCAGGACCTCGTCCAGGGTGGTGAGCCCGGCCCTGGCCTTGTCGAGGCCGTCTTGCAGCATGGTCCGAAGCCCGGCCGCCGCCTGGATCTCGCGCGATTCCGCCCGGGCCAGGACCAGCCGTTCGGTCTCCTCGTCGACCACCAGCAGCTCGAGCACGGCGATCCGGCCGCGGAAGCCGCCGTGCCCGCAGGCGGCGCAGCCGACGGGCCGCCAGAGGCGCTCCAACCGCTCGCCGGCGCCGTCGACGCCCAACGCCTCCAGCATCTCCGGCGGCGGCTCGAAAGGCTCACGGCAATGGGGGCAGAGCCGCCGCACCAGCCGCTGAGCCAGAACCGCGTTGAGGGTCGAGGTGATCAGGAAGGGCTCCACCCCCATGTCGAGCAGCCGGGTCACGGCGGCCGCGGCGCTGTTGGTGTGCAGGGTGGAGAGGATGGTGTGACCGGTGAGCGCCGCCTGGACGGCCACCTGGGCGGTCTCCAGGTCGCGGATTTCCCCCACCATCATCACGTCCGGATCCTGGCGCAGGAAGGAGCGAAGGGCGGCGGCGAAGGAAAGGCCGATCTGCGCGCTCACCTGGGTCTGGTTGATCCCCGCCAGGCGGTACTCGATCGGATCCTCGATGGTCAGGATCTTGCGGTCGGCGGTGTTCATCACCGCCAGCGACGCATAGAGGGTCGTTGTCTTGCCGCTGCCGGTCGGGCCGGTGACCAGGACGATGCCGTGAGGCTGGCGCAGGACCCGCAGGTAACGCGCCAGGGAGTCGCCGTCGAAGCCCAGGGAGTCGAAATCGAGCGCCAGGTTGGAGCGGTCGAGCAGGCGCAGCACCACGCTCTCGCCGTGGATGGTCGGCGCGGTGGCGACGCGCAGGTCGATGTCGTGGCCGCGCACCGCCAGCCTCAGGCGCCCGTCCTGGGGCAGCCTGCGTTCGGCGATGTTGAGGCCCGCCATGACCTTGATCCGGGAGACGAAGGCGCTTTTGAGGTGGGCCGGCAGGGGGTCCTCGTCGCGCAGCGCCCCGTCGATGCGCAGGCGGATCTTCAGGGCGTCCTCGGTCGGCTCGATGTGTATGTCCGACGCCTGGGCCTCGGCCGCCCGCCCGATCAGGGCGTTGACGGCGCGGACCACCGGCGCGTCGCTGGAAAGGTCGCGCAGCCGCTCGACGTCCGCCTCGTCCACCCCGCCCGCCTCGCCGGCGCGCAGGTCGTCGGCCGGATAGAGCCGGTCCAGCGCCGCCTCCATGTCTCCGGAGCGGGCGACCAGGGGAACCACCGGCCGCTGTAGGCTGAAGGCGAGCGCGTCGCGCCCGAAGGGCGTCAGGGGGTCGACGAAGGCCACCTCCACCCCCGCCTGCGTCTCCCTCAACGGCACGGCGCGGGCGTCGCGCAGGAACCGGGGCGAAAGGCGTTCGGGCGCCACCGGCTCGGCGGGAAAATCGGCGGGAACGGCGATCCGCAAGCCCGCCGCCTTGGCGATGGCCTCGGCCAGGGCCCGTTCGGAGACCAGCCCCAGGCGGGTGAGCACGGTGTCCAGCGGCTCGCCCGTCTCGCCCTGCACCAGTTCGGCCCGCGCCAGGGTCTCGGCCGGCGCCAGGCCGCGCTCCAGCACCAGGCGGCGCAGGCTCAAGGGTTCTTCGGCAATATCGAGCACGGCGGCTTAGCGCCTCCAACACACCCCCGACACCCCGAAAGGCCGCGCCCCGTCCGCGAAGTGGTCCCCGTCAGCGGGAGGGCCAGGCATCCTAACGGGGATGTGAGGGGGCGGCAACGGCGCGCCCGTGGTTCCTTTGGCTCAAGTGATGCACGACGGGCGGGCTTGGAGGCCGGGAATGTCGGCGGGGCGCAGCGGCTCGATCAGCGCCCCGGACGGCGGGACCGGGTTGAACCCGATCCGCGCATCGCCCAGGACCGACGGGTCCTTGGCCTGGGCGGTCCGGAGCCAGGCGAGGAATTGGCCGGCCTCGTCATAGGTCGCGAAACAGAGGCCGGTGAGGGCGCCGCCCGGGCGCAGTATGCCCACGGCGCCATGGCCCGGCCCCCCCGCGTGCAGGCCGAAGAAGGTCGGCGAAAAGTCCCGCGCGGGAACCAGGGGCGTATCGTTGGCCACCGTCGAGGCGCGGGTGATCTCCTGGACCCTGTCGTCCTTCTCCTCATAGGTCCCGTCGCCGGCGAGGATGTGGCGGACGGTGTAGGTCAGATCGACCTTGGCCTTGACGTCCGCCCCCGGTGGCGGCGCCAGGACGAGGCTCTGGGTCAGGGCCAGGGCGCCGGGCGCGAGGATCGCCCCGGCCTTGTCGCGGTACGCGCCGATGGCGGTCAGGACGGTGCGGGAGGGGTTGCCGTCATAGGCGATGTCGACCTTGACCACGGTGTTGCCGGTCAGGTCGACGCCCAGGCCGCCCTGCCGATGGATGACCAGCCGGCGGCCGCCGTCCTCGACGTCGGCGGACAGGGTCTCGGCCTGCTGGGTGACCGCCAGGGTCTCCGCGCGGGTGTCGCTCTGGGAGGCGCCCAGGGTCGCGCCGACGGCGGCCGGGACCCCGGACGGCGCACTTACGCTCTCGGTCAGGCCGCGAACCGCCGTGAACTGGACGGTTCCGGCGTTGATGGTCGTATAGGCCGTGGCCAGGGTGTCCCAGCCGACGAACCGGGCGCCCGCCAGGCGGATCGAGACGTCGGTCGCCTCCAGCCGGTCGGCGGGGTTGAACGGGGGGTCCTTGCGGACGGTCACCACCAGGGTCCGGTGCGCGAGCGTCCGGTCGTCCGGCCCCGACGACGATCCGCCGCCCAACGCGCCGGCGAGATTGGCCCGCAGGGCCGCCGCGTTGGCGCTCATGTCCGGCCGCCTTACCACCCATCATTTTTCCAAGCGGCCCATAGAGGCGGCGGCGTCAGGAGGCGTTGGAGGCAGAATTGCAT
>JACDGF010000202.1 GCA_013815405.1 Caulobacteraceae bacterium
GCTGGCGGCGATCGAGGCGAGCCTGACCGGCGCGGACGACGCCGTCGCGCCGGCCGCGGGTCTGCGCCGGGCGCTGGCGGCGCGCGGGCTCTCCAGCCAGCATATGCTCGACCTCATCGAGGCCTTTCGCCGGGACGTGACCAAGAGCCGCTACGCCGACTGGGGCGAGTTGATAGACTATTGCCGCTATTCCGCCTGGCCCGTCGGCCGCTTCGTGCTCGACGTTCACGGCGAGAGCCGGGCGGCGTGGCCGGCGTCGGACGCGCTTTGCGGGGCGCTGCAGGTGATCAACCACCTGCAGGACTGCGGCGAAGACTACCGGGCGCTCGACCGGGTCTATCTGCCGACGGACGATCTCACCCGCGCCGGCCTCACCGCGGCGGCGCTGGGCGAACCTCGCGCCGGGCCGGCCCTGCTGGGCGTGATCGGCGCCCTGTCGCGGAGGGTCGAGGGTCTGCTCGGTGAGGCCCGCGCCCTGGGCCCCGCGGTGCGCGACCTTCGCCTCTCCCTGGAGATCGGCGTCATCGAGGCGCTGGCGCGAAGCCTGAACCGGCGCCTCGCCCGGCGCGATCCCCTCGCCCAGCGCGTGCATCACCGGCCGATCGAGGCCCTGGGCGTGGCGCTGCTGGGGGCCGGCCGGTCGGCGGGCGCGCGGCTCTTCGCCCCGGCCGCGCCATGACCGCCGTCGAATCCCAGGCCCAGGCCTCCGGAAGCTCCTTCTACGCCGCCATGCGCCTGCTTCCCAAGGCCGAGCGGGAGGCGATGTTCGCCATCTACGCCTTCTGCCGCGAGGTCGACGACATCGCCGACGAGCCGGGGCCGACGATCGACGAGCGGCGCGCCTTGCTGGACGGATGGCGCCGCGACGTCCGCGCTCTCCATGTCGGGTCGGCGGCCCGGCGCATGGGCGACCTCGTCGAGCCGGTCCGGCGCTTCGGCCTGGCCGAGGCCGACTTCCTGGCGGTGATCGACGGTATGGAAATGGATGTCGGCGAGGGGATCCGCGCGCCCCCCTTCGCGACCCTGGACCTCTATTGCGACCGGGTGGCCAGCGCGGTGGGGCGCCTGTCGGTGCGGGTGTTCGGAATGGCGCCGGCGCCGGGTCGCGAGCTCGCCCATCATCTGGGCCGCGCTCTGCAGTTCACCAACATCCTGCGCGACCTGGACGAGGACGCCGCCGCCGGCCGGCTCTACCTCCCCGCCGAGGCCCTGGCGGCGGCCGGGATCGAGGCGCGCGAGCCGGAGGAGGTTTTGACCCAGCCCGGAATCGACCGGGCCTGCCGCTGGCTGGCCGCCCAGGCGCACGAGCACTATCGGGCCGCCGACCGCATCGTCGGCGCCCGCCCCGAGGGCCGCCTGCGACCGCCCCGCCTGATGAGCGGGGCCTACGGCGCGATCCTGCGGCGCATGGAGGCGACCGGCTGGGCCCCGCCCCGCCGGCGCGTCGGCCTGGGCAAGGGCGCCCTGACGTGGATCGTGCTGACGCGGGGGCTGGCGCGGTGAGGGAGCGGGCGCCTTTCCTCCCTTCCCTCCCTCCCCTTCATGGGGAGGGACGATCGCGAAGCGATCCGAGTGGGGAAGTCTTGATCATCTCCACCCTTGCGGGTTTTGCCGCACTTCCCCACCCCGCCGATGCTTCGCATCGTCTTCCCTCTCCATGAAGGGGAGGGAGGGGAGTACGCTGACGCGCGTCCACGTCGTTGGCGCGGGCTTGGCTGGTCTCTCCGCCGCCGTGGCCTTGGCGGCGAGGGGCGTGGCGGTCGATCTGATCGAGGCGTCGGCGCAGGCGGGGGGGCGGTGCAGGTCCTATCTCGACCCGGTGCTGGAGATGACCATCGACAACGGCAATCATCTGGTCCTGTCTGGCAACCGGGCGGTGTTCAACTATCTGCGCGTGATCGGGGCGGAGGATCGGCTGATCGGGCCGGACGAGGCGACGTTGGACTTCCACGACCTGCGCGACGGCGCGCGGTGGACGATCCGGCCCAATCCCGGCCCCCTGCCCTGGTGGGTGCTCTCGCCCCGGCGCCGCATCCCCGGGACCCGCGCCGCCGACTATCTGGCCCTGCTCGCCCTGACGGGGCCGCAAGGCGCGCGCCGGATCGACCAGGCGATGGCGCGCCGCGGGCCGCTGTGGGAGCGGCTGCTCGAACCGTTCCTGCTCGCGGCCTTGAACACCGAACCCCGGAGCGGGTCCGCCGCCCTGGCCGGGGCGGTGATCGGCGAATCCCTGGCCCGGGGGGGCAAGGCCTATCGGCCCCGCGTCGCCCACCCCGGCCTCTCGGCGGCTTTCGTCGACCCCGCCCTGGCGTTCCTGGCGGCGCGAGGCGCGCGGGTCCGGTTCGGCCAGCCGGCGCGGGCCCTGACCTTCGAGGGCGATCGGGTCACGGCGATCGCGACCGCCGAGGGCGACATAGCGGTCGGCGACGGCGAGGCGGTGATCCTGGCGACGCCGCCGTGGATCAGCCGGGAGCTGGTTCCGGGCCTGGAGGCGCCCGACGCCTTCAACGCCATCGTCAACGGCCATTTCAAGCTCGCGCCGCCGACCGGCGCGCCGCCCATCGTCGGGGTGATCGGGGGGGCGGCCCAGTGGATCTTCGCCTTTCCCGATCGCCTTTCGGTCACGGTGAGCGACGCCGGCGCGATGGCCGACCAGGGCCGCGACGACCTCGCGCACCTATTCTGGGGCGACATAGCCGCCGTCCTGGGACTTTCCGGCCCCCTCCCCCCCTGGCGGATCGTCAAGGAGCGCCGCGCCACCTTCGCCGCCACGCCCGAGCAGAACGCCAAGCGGCCGCCCGCCGCGACCCGCTGGGGCAACCTGGCGCTCGCCGGCGACTGGACCGCCACCGGGCTTCCGGCCACCATCGAGGGCGCTATCCGCTCGGGCCAAACCGCGGCGGCCGTGATAGGATAAGGCGATGGACGACGCTTCCGCCCTGCACTCCACGGTCAATCTGGACGACGCGGTGAACCGCGCCGCGGCCGCGCTCGCGGGGCGCCAAAAGAGCGATGGCCACTGGCTGTTCGAGTTGGAGGCGGACGCCACCATCCCGGCCGAATATATCCTGCTGACGCATTATCTGGGGGAGCCGGCCGACCTCGATCTGGAGCGCAAGATCGGCGCCTATCTGCGGCGGGTCCAGGCGGCCCACGGCGGTTGGCCGCTGCATCATGGCGGCGGCTTCGACGTCAGCGCCACGGTCAAGGCCTATTTCGCCTTGAAGATGATCGGCGACGACCCGGCCGCGCCGCACATGGCCGCCGCCCGCCAAGCCATGCTGGAGCACGGCGGCGCGGGAGCGTGCAATGTCTTCACCCGCATCCTCCTGGCGCTTTTCGGCGCAATCGGCTGGCGCGCGGTTCCCCGGATACCGGTGGAGATCATCGCCCTGCCCTCCTGGTTCCCGATCCATCTCTCCAAGATCTCCTATTGGGCGCGGACGGTGATCGTGCCTTTGCTGGTGTTGCGGGCTCTCAAGCCACAGGCGCGCAACCCGCGCGGCGTGCGCATCGACGAGCTGTTCACCGCGCCGCCGGCCGGCCTTCGCGGCCTGCCCCGCGGCGCCCACCAGAAGGAGCCCTGGGCCAGCGGCTTCTTTCTCTTGGACGCCGTGCTCCGGGTTGTCGAACCACTTTTCCCCAAGGCGGGACGCCGTCGCGCGATCGCCAAGTGCGAAGCCTTCGTCACCAAGCGGCTGAACGGCGAGGACGGGCTGGGCGCGATCTTCCCGGCCATGGCCAATGCGGTGATGATGTACGCCGCCCTGGGGATCGGCGCGGACGATCCGCGCCGGGCCACCGCCCGCGCCTCGATCGAGAAGCTGCTGGTGGTCAGGGAGGCCGAGGCCTATTGCCAGCCGTGCCTCTCGCCGGTGTGGGACACCGCCCTGGCCGCCCACGCCCTTCTGGAGGCCGGCGATCCGCAGAGCGAGGCGTCGGCGCGGCGGGCGCTCGATTGGCTGGCGCCGCTGCAGGTGCTGGACGTGGCGGGCGACTGGGCGGAGCAGCGGCCGGGCGTGCGGCCCGGCGGCTGGGCCTTCCAGTACCGCAACGACCACTATCCCGACCTCGACGACACCGCCGTGGTGGTGATGGCCATGGACCGCGCCGGGCCGCCGGGCGACTTCCGCCAGGCGATCGCTCGGGGGGCGGAATGGGTCGAGGGGATGCAGAGCGCGAACGGCGGCTGGGGCGCCTTCGACGCCGACAACACTTTCCACTACCTCAACAACATCCCCTTCGCCGACCACGGCGCCCTGCTCGATCCCCCGACGGCCGACGTGGCGGCGCGGTGCGTGAGCATGCTGGCCCAACTGGGCGAAAGCCCGTCGAGCCCACGGATGAAGGCGGCACTGGCCTATCTCGCGCGCGAACAGGCGGCCGACGGAAGCTGGTTCGGCCGCTGGGGGGTCAACTATGTCTACGGGACCTGGTCGGCGCTCTGCGCCCTCAACGCGGCGGGCCTGACGCCGGACGCGCCCGTGGTCGCCAAGGGCGCGGACTGGCTGACCGCCATCCAGAACGGCGACGGCGGCTGGGGCGAAGGCTGCGACAGCTACGCCCTGGATTACGCGGGCTACCAACCGGCGCCGTCGGTCCCCTCCCAGACCGCCTGGGCGCTGCTGGGCCTGATGGCCGCCGGGCGCGCCGATCATCCGGCCGTGGGGCGCGGAATCGCCTGGCTCGCGGCGCGGCAGGGGGCGGACGGCGGGTGGGCCGAGGACGCCTACACCGGCGGCGGCTTCCCCCGCGTCTTCTATCTGCGCTACCACGGCTACCGCCAGATATTCCCCCTCTGGGCGTTGGCCGGCTACCGCAACCTCATCCGCGGCAACAGCGGACGGACGGGGCTGGGAATGTGAGGGGGAAGAGCGCCTTTCATCCTTCGCGAAGCGCCTCCAAATGCACCAATGTCCCTTCTCCCCCTGCGGGAGAAGGTGGCCGGGGCGGTGGACAGTGACGGGCGAGGTTCTCGTCTTGGTCGGCATGGGGCGCGAGGCGCGCATCGTGGGGGCGGGAGCGATC
>JACDGF010000203.1 GCA_013815405.1 Caulobacteraceae bacterium
GGACGGTTACGGCTACTCCTGGTTCTGCGAGCGCTTCGAGGCCTGGAAGGGTCGCGTCTCGGCGACCATGCGCCAGCGGCACGGCGCCGGCGAGAAGGTGTTCGTCGACTACGCCGGCGACACCATCGACCTCATCGATCCGGCGAGCGGAGTGGCGCGGCCGATGAAGCTGTTCGTGGCCGCCATGGGAGCGTCGTCCTATGTCTATGCCGAGGCGCGGCCCAGCGAAGGGCTCGCCGACTGGATCGGCTGCCATGTGGCGCTCTTCGCCTTCCTGGGCGGCGTCCCGGCGATCGTTGTCTGCGACAACCTCAAGTCGGGGGTGACGAAGCCCGATCGCTACGAGCCGGCGATCAACCGCACCTACCAGGAGATGGCCCGCCACTATGGGACCAGCGTCGTGCCGGCTCGGCCGTACAAGCCGCGCGACAAGGCCAAGGTCGAACAGTCGGTGCTGCTGATGGAGCGGTGGGTGATGGCCCGCCTGCGCAACCGCCGCTTCTTCAGCCTGGCCGCGTTGAACGGGGCCATCGCCGATCTGGTGGGCGAACTCAACGCCCGGGTCATGCGCGCCCATGGCGCCAGCCGCGCCGAGCTGTTCGCGAAGATCGACGCCCCGGCGCTGAAGGCCTTGCCGGCCGAGCCCTACGCCTTCGCCACCTGGAAGCGCTGCCGCGTGGCGCCCGACTATCACGTGGAGGTGGAGGGCTGCTTCTACTCAGTCCCCTATCGGCTGATCCGCGAACTCATCGATGTTCGTGTCGCCGACCGGACGATCGAGGCCTTCCACAAGGGCGAGCGGGTCGCCAGCCATGCCAGGTCTCCCGGCCGGCGGGGGCACGTCACGGTTCCCGAGCACATGCCCAGCGCCCACCGGCGCCACGCCACCTGGACGCCGGCGCGCATGATGGCCGCCGCCGACAAGATCGGACCGGCCGCCGCGGCTCTGTTCTTGGACATCATGACCGATCGGCCTCATCCCGAGCAGGGCTTCCGCACCTGCCTGGGCATCCTCGCGCTCGAGAGAACCTACGGACAGGCCCGGATGGAAGCCGCCTGCCAGCGAGCCGGCGTGATCAGGGCCCGCTCCGTCGGCTCCATCCGCTCCATCCTCCAGACCGGCCTGGATCGCGCCTTCCTGGACCCCGAGCCGGAGCCAGGGCCCCCGCGCCACGGCAACATCCGGGGGCGGACCTACTTCCACTGACCTATCGAGGAGACCTTAGATGCTCGTCCACCCCACCCACGAACGCCTCATCGCCCTGGGCTTGGCCGGCATGGCCAGGGCCTTCGAGGAACAGCGGGCCTCACCCGACATCCTCGCTCTCACCTTCGAGGAGCGCGTCGGCATCATGGCCGACCGCGAAGCCGCCGACCGCGACGCCCGGCGCACCGCCACCCGGCTCAAGTTCGCCGCCCTGCGCCAGAACGCGGCGCCCGAGGACATCGACCTGCGCACCCCACGCGGCATCGACCGGGCGCTGCTTGCCAGCCTCGTGGCAGGCGACTGGATCGACCGGCATGACAACTTGGCGATCATCGGCGCCACCGGCGTGGGCAAGAGCTGGATCGCCTGCGCCCTGGGCCACAAAGCCTGCCGCGACGGCCGCTCCGTCTTCTACCAGCGCGTTCCCCGGCTCTTTGAGAGCCTGGCGCTCGCGCGTGGCGACGGACGCCACGCCCGGCTCCTCAAGACCCTCGCCAGGATCGACCTGCTCATCCTCGACGACTGGGGGCTACAGGTCCTCAGCCAAGCCCAGCGAATCGAGCTGCTCGAAATCCTCGAAGACCGAAGCGGCCGGGGATCCACCCTCGTCACCAGCCAGATCCCGATCGAGCAATGGTGCGACGTCATCGGCGATCCCACCCTCGCCGACGCCATCCTCGACCGCTTCGTCCACAACGCTCATCGCCTCAACCTCACCGGCGAAAGCATGCGCCGCGCCAACGCCAAGCGAAGCCTTGACGCCCGGCCAAAAGCACCCTCTGCGTAAGCCCGTCGGTCAGCCTCCAGACCGCCCACGATCACGTGGAATCCGCGCCCACCATCCCGTGGAATAAGCGCCCACCATCAGCGGAATGCGCACCGTTGTTCAGCCTTCCTGCCGTTGAACTCTTTTCTGCGACTCCAGCGGTGGCGCCAGCCATTAATTTCGATGCAGAAGGTAGCTCAGGCGCCGAAACCGTTGCGGCGCCGCGCGGGACCGTTCAAACGCCCGCGCCCGTGCGGCCCACCGGAGCACATGGAGGCACACCGAATCCGAACCCACGCCCCGGCCTAGCGCCTGGGCCGCCGAGGCCTGGCGGCTCCCCCAACATGGTGCCGAGAGGAAGGGGCGCTGAGGGTTCGCCTTTGACGCCTCAGGTGCTCAAGAATTTGCTGGATATTTTACATCTTCTATCGGGTCACTAATATGATAGACAAACCACCAATACTAGATTTCTTCGATAAATTAAAATATAGTAAATGTTTTATTCGTGTCAGAGATAGCATCATTGCGGGACAATATGAACATGCGATGACTGCGGTGGATGAAATGTTTGATATCTATAAGGAAAAAAAACCAAGTGAAAACGTGAAAATACAACTAAATCTAATATTTGGGATGGTGTCGTGGAATTTGCATCGGCACGACGACGTGTACAAAGCATGTAAAATGGGATTAAATCAAATAACTCAAGAACTAAAAAAGAAACAAAATACAAGGAAGCTGAACGAACTTAAATATTTAAGGGGGTATTGTAAGACATTGATTGGCTTCTCCGACGCAAATGGTGGCGTAAGATCGGGCTATGATTTCCAAGAAGTCGACGGATTGTTGGCGCCTGACTATGATCTGAAGCAAGTAAGTGCTTTCCTGAAAAGGACGTTTCCTATCGATGATACCAGCTGGTGGAATTGGAGGCGCTCTCAAGTTTGAGGAATATGGGTTTACGGTGAGACTTTCTGAAACTCCTCGCGACCGCGCCACGAGCTTCGACGCCGGGGGCGGCGTCACCGGCTGGCAGGCCTGGCTCACCGCCTACACCCCCACGGGCAAGGTCGCGGTCACCACCGACCCACTCGGGAACGAGACCCGCACGCTCTACGACGCGCTCGACCGCCCGAGCCAGGTCACCGACGCCTCGGGCCGGGTGAGCGGCATGACCTATGACCTGGCGGGCCAGGAGCTGACCGAGGCGCGCGGGATCGGAACGCCGCTTCAACCGCCGAAAAACCCGGCACGCGGCCTTCCGATCGCTGCTCGGCATCGCCGCCATCCATGCACCCGTTACCTACAACATGTTGATCTCACCGGAAGCAAAGGCATAAGCCTTCCTCTCTCATTGGTGGACACATAATTTACAAATACGTTGGCATTGTTATTCCAAATTGGACACGGAGTCAATTTGGTCCTGGAGGCATGACAACACAGGTATTCCGTTGGAGTGAGCCGATAGTGAATCGTGAGGGAGATAGTAAATAAGATGAAGGGCAACATATTTCGTAATTGCTCACCCCCTCGGCTAGCGCCCGCGATGGCGGCCGGCGCCTGACGGGGGCGGAGGCGCTGGACAAGGGGCGCGGGGCGTGATTCTACGATTCGATGAATCGCGCCGCGCTGCAATCGCTTTCCAGGGATGACTTGATCGCGCTGAGCTTGGCGCAGTCGAGCGTGATTGATCAACAGACGGCTCGTATCGACGCCCAGTTGCTCCAGATCGAGATGCTGTCCAAGCGGCTGGCCGAACTGGAAGCGAAGCTTGGAGCGCCGCCCAAGACGCCGGACAATTCGTCTGTTCCGCCGAGCGCGGCGATCAAGCCCAACCGGGCCGAGCGGCGGGCGGCGAAGAAGAAGGGGCGGCCCGGGGTGTGCCGGGCGCTGGCGGAAACCCCCGACGTGGTGGTGGAGGCGCGGGCCCAGGCCTGCCCGCACTGCGACCACGCCCTGGGGGTCGAGGACCAGCCCCAGTTCCACGCCTACGACCACATCGATCTGCCGCCGATCCGCCCTGTGGTGACCCGCATCCACCGCCATCGCGGAACCTGCCCTTGCTGCGCGCGAGGCTTCCAGGCCCCGGCCCCGGAGGGCCTGGCCCCCGGCTCGCCGTTCGGGCCGGGGATCGTGGCCCTGGTCCTGCATCTGCACATCACTCAGGCGATCGGCTTCGAGCGCCTGGCCAAGCTGATGGACGAGGTGTTCGGCGTCACCCTGAGCGAGGGGGCGATCGCCAACATGCTCGGCCGGGCCGAGGCGCCGATGATCGTGGCCGCCGAGACAATCGCCGAGGAGGTCCGCTCGGCCAAGGTCGTGGCCTCCGACGAGACCTCGGCCAGGGTGAAGGGCAAGACCTGGTGGCAATGGGTGATGCATTGCTCCACCGCGATCTATCACGTGATCACCGACAGCCGCGCCGCCAAGGTGGTCGAGGGCTTCCTCCAGGGTCATCGGCCCGAGGTCTGGATCGCCGATCGCTACGGCGCCCAGGCAGGCCATGGACTGGAGCGCCAGCTCTGCCTGGCCCACCTGTTGCGAGACGCCCAGTACGCCATCGACGAGGGCGACAAGACCTTCGCACCGGCCTTCAAGGCCCTGCTGCTGCGCGCCATCGCCATCGGCCGACGACGTGATGACCTCAAGGACGCCACCCTGGCCCAATACCGCGCCGATCTCGAGCGACGCCTCACCGCAATCCTCGATCCGCCGCCCACCACGACCGCCGGGCGCAAGCTGGCCAAGGGCGTCAAGAAATGCCGAAACGACCTCTTCCTGTTCGTCGTCCGGCGCGACACGCCCTACACCAACAACGGCTCCGAACGCGCCCTGCGCCCCTCGGTCATCTTCCGAAAAGTCACCGGCTGCTTCCGATCCCACTGGGGCGCCCGCCTCTACGCCGCCGCCCTCTCCGTCATCGCCACCGGCAGGCTCCACGGCAAATCCGCCCTGGAGGCCATCAGAGAGGTCATCAGCCCGTCGCCCGCGCTCGCGTAGCCAGGAGGTGAGCAGTTAC
>JACDGF010000204.1 GCA_013815405.1 Caulobacteraceae bacterium
CAGCGGCGACGTGAGCTGCCTGGCCTCCCCGGTGAGCGGCGCGGGGGTGGCGGCGGGCCGTTTCGAGCAGATGTTCCTGGGCGCCCACGCCCGCGGCTTGGCAACCCCCGACGAGTGGGCCAAGGACGCCTGGGACACCCTGGCTCGGCAGAACCAGTCGATCATCAAGAACGGCGAGGTCCTCCAGGGGGCCGAGGCGAACCTGGGGGAACTCCGCGCCCAGGCCAAGGAACTCGCCGGCAAGCGCCTGACCCTGCTCCAGCGGCTGCAGGTCGCCGATTAGGCCGCCTCGGCGCGTCCCGTTGGCCTAAGCGCGCGACAAGGGCTAGAGAAGCCGCTCGCGCGCGCAAGGAGCCTCCGTGGCCCGCCTGTTCAACGCCTACATGATCGTCGACTGGAGCGCCGCCTCCAAGCGGACCACGGGTGCCGATTCCATCTGGATCGGGCTGCTCAAGCGCGACGTGCGTTTCCGCCTGGCGTTCGAATCGCACAATCCGGCCACGCGGAAGGAGGCCGAGGCCGTGATCGGCCAGATCCTCGACGACCGCGCCAAGCGGCGGGAGCGCACCTTGGTGGGGTTCGACTTCCCACTGGGCTTCCCGCGCGGCCTCGCCGGCGCCCTGCGCCTGGCCGGCGAGGCGCCCTGGCGGGCGGTCTGGGACCAGCTGGACCGGATGGTCAAGGACAAGGCCGACAACACCAACAACCGCTTCGGGGTCGCCTCGGAGATCAACCGGCGCCTGACCGGGGGGCCGTTCCCGTTCTGGGGATGCCCGCCCAGGGACACGCTGACCACCCTTCAACCGAAGAGGCTGCGCGCGCACGGCCCGGGCGACCTGCCGGAGTTCCGGCACACCGAGCTCACGCCCGCCGTAAAGCTGGCCTCCTCGGTGTGGAAGCTCGGCTACCAGGGCTCGGTCGGCGGTCAGGCGATCCTCGGCATACCCCTCGTGCGCCGCCTCGCCTTGGCGCGCGGCGAGCGGCTCAAGGCGTGGCCGTTCCAGACCGGCTGGAAAGCCCTTGGCGAAGCGGACCTGGCCGGCGTCGAGGTGGTGGTCGCCGAAGTCTACCCCTCGATGATCAAGCCGGCGCCTGTCCATGGCGAGATGCGCGACCTGACCCAGGTGCGCGCCCTGGCGGAACACTTCGCCCGTCTCGACGAGGCTGGCAAACTGGCCCCGCTGTTCGCGCCGGCCAAGGGAACACCCGCCGACGTCGTGCTCGACGCCGAGCGCGAAGAGGGATGGATTCTGGGAGCCGCGTGATGAAGTACCGAAAGTTGGGTTCGAGCGACCTCGCCGTCTCGGAAATCTCGCTGGGGTCGTGGCTGACCTATGGGGTTGGGGTGGAGAGGGACCAGGCGGCCGGCTGCGTGCGCCGGGCGCTGGAGCTCGGCGTCAACCTCATCGACACGGCCAATGTCTATGGGCGCGGCGCGGCGGAGACCTTCCTGGGCGAGGCCCTAGCCGGCGTTCCGCGCGACTCCTATGTCCTGGCCACGAAGGTGTTCTTTCCGATGAGCGACACCGATCGGGGTCTCTCCAAGGGGCAGATCGTTAAGCAGCTGGACGCCTCCCTGGCGCGTCTTCGGGTCGACATGATCGATCTCTACCAATGCCATCGCTACGATGATGCGACCCCGCTGGAGGAGACCATGGCGGCCCTGACCGGCGTCGTGGCGGCCGGGAAGGTCCGCTACATCGGCTTTTCCGAGTGGCCGGCGGACAGGGTGCGCGCGGCGATCGCCATGGCGGGGGTCGAACGCTTCGTCTCCAGCCAGCCCCAGTATTCCCTGCTGTGGCGGGCGCCGGAAAAGGAGATCATCCCGCTCTGCCGGAACAACGGCATTTCCCAGGTCGTCTGGTCGCCCCTGGCCCAGGGCGTCCTTTCCGGAAAATACCGACCGGGCGATCCGCCGCCGGCCGATTCGCGCGCCACCAGCCACGCCATGAGCGGCTTCATCGGCCGGCTTCTAGAACCCAAGGTGCTTGCCACGGTCCAGGAGCTGAGGCCGCTGGCCGACGAGGCGGGCTGCTCGATGAGCCAGTTCGCCCTGGCCTGGGTGCTGCGCGAGCCCAACGTCGCCTCGGCGATCGTCGGCGCCAGCCGCCCCGAGCAGTTGGACGAAAACGCCGCCGCCTCGGGCCTCGCCATCGACCCCGCCCTGTTCGCCAGGGCCGAGGCGATCGTCGCCGGCGCGCGCTAGCCGCGCCTGGCCAGCATCCAGAAGCGGCCGAACAGCAAAACCGCTGACATCAGGCTGGCGGCGATGATGGCGCCGATGATGCCCGATATGCCCAGGTGGGTCCGGATGGCCAGGAACCAGCCCAGGGGGATCATCACCAGGGCGTAGCTCGCCAGATGGGTCACGGTCGGGATGAGGACGTCCGAACGCGCGCGCAGGGCCTGGGCGATCACCACCTGCAGGGCGTCGGGAACCAGCATCAGGCAGGCGAGCGTCAGGCCCGCCGCGGCCACGGCCACGGTGGCCGGATCGTTGGTGTAGCCGAGCGCGATCAGGCGCGCGGCGGGCCACACCGCCACGGCGGCGGAGAGGGCGAAGAGGGCGGTGACCGAAAACCCCAGGAAGGCCGCGCGGTTGAGGGCGGCCGGCCGGCGCGCGCCATAGGCCCGGGCGACCATTACCGCGGTGGCGGTGGCCATGCCCAGTGGAACCATGAAGATCAGGGAGACGACATTGAGGACCACCGTATAGGCCGCCACCACCGCCGCCCCGAGGGAGCCGGCGATCAGGGTCATGGCGGAAAAGGCGGCGACCTCGAAGAATTGCGAGGCGCCGGCGCCATAGCCGATGCGGCGCTGCTCGATCGCCCGCGCCCGGTCGCGCGCGGGCCGGTCGAACACGCCCAGGGCGCGCGCGTCGGGCATGGTGACGATGTAGATCAGGCTTCCGGCTGTGAGGAACAGGCGCGCGCAGAGCGTCGCCGCCGCCGCCCCGGTCGCGCCCAGGGCGGGCAGCCCCAGGCCCCCCGGCACCAGGATGAGATTGATCGCGAGGTTGACCACATTGGCTCCCCACATCAAGACCATCACCGGCCGCGGCCGCCCCAGGCCCTCGAGCCAGGCGCCGGCCGCCACCGACAGGGCGAAGCCGGGCATGGAGAGGGCCAGGACGATGAGGGGGCGGACGGCGCCGTCGGCCAGGTCGCGCCCGACGCCGCTGACGCGCAGGAAGGCCGGCCCCCCCAGAATGAGGACGCTCGCCGCCGCCGCGCCCAGCCACGACGCATAGGCCAGCGCCCGCCTGAGCACCGCGCCGGCTTCCTTCGACCGGCCCTCGCCGATCGCCCGCGACGCCATCACCTGGGCGCCCGAAAGCAAGCCTATGGTGGTCACCACCACCACCGCGACCAGGGTCCAGGCCAGGGCCAGGTAGCCCAGCTGCACCGCCGAGTGGCGGCCGACCACGACCACGTCGGTGAGGCCCATGGTCATCACCCCCAGGCGTGACGCCACAACCGGCCCGGCGAGCCGCAAGAGCTCGCCAAGATCGGATCGCACGCCGGACGTGCGGGCGCTCCTCGCGGAGCGCGTGTGGGGCAGGGGGCGGATCATGGGAGCCGGGACCCTGCCGAACCGCGCGGCCCGGCGCAAGGGCGATGGAAGAATCTCAGCCTCCCATGAAGGGGAGGGAGGAACTCGCCCCTATTCCGCCGCGTGATGCAGCCCCGCCAGGCGATCGGCTTTCAGTTTCTCGGCCACCAGGAAGGCCAGCTCCAGGGCCTGTTCGCCGTTGAGGCGGGGGTCGCAGTGGGTGTGGTAGCGGTGGCCGAGCTGACCCTCCTCCAATGCCCGGGCGCCGCCGAGGCATTCGGTGACGTTCTGACCTGTCATCTCGAGGTGAACTCCGCCGGGATGGACGCCCTCGGCCAGGGCAATCTCGACGAAGCTCTTCACCTCGCTGAGGATACGGTCGAAAGGCCTTGTCTTGTAACCGTTGTTGGATTTGAGGGTATTGCCGTGCATGGGATCGGTGGCCCAGACCACCAAGCGGCCCTCGCGCCGCGTCGCCCGCATCAGATCAGGCAGGCGCACGGCGATCTTGTCGGACCCGAACCGGCCATAGAGGGTCAGGCGGCCGGCTTCGTTGGCCGGATTGAGGGCGTCGATCAGGGCAAGGAGGTCATCGGCCCCCAGGCTCGGCCCCACCTTCAATCCGATGGGATTGCGGATGCCCCGCATGAACTCCACGTGCGCCCCGTCCAGCTGGCGGGTGCGCTCGCCGACCCACAGCAGATGGGCCGAGACGTCGTACCAGTCGCCGGAGGTGGAATCGACGCGGGTCATGGCCTCTTCGAAGCCCAGCACCAGGGCCTCGTGACAGGTGAAGAACTCCACCCGGTGCAAGTCGGGGTGGCTTTGCGGCGTCACCCCGATGGCGGCCATGAAGGCCAGGGCCTCAGAGATCTTGTCGGTGAGCTCGCGGTAGCGCGCACCCTGGGGGCTGCCCTCGACGAAGCCGAGGGTCCAGCGATGGATATTGTGCAGGTCGGCATAGCCACCGCCAGCGAAGGCGCGCAGCAGGTTGAGGGTCGACGCCGACTGGGCGTAGGCTTTCAACAGGCGCTCCGGGTCAGGCGCGCGCGCCGCCGCCTCGAACTCCATGCCGTTGATGTTGTCGCCGCGATAGGCGGGCAGGGTGACCGGGCCAATCGTCTCGGTCGGCGCGGAACGGGGCTTGGCGAACTGGCCGGCCATGCGCCCGACCTTCACCACCGGCTTGCCGCCGGCGAAGGTCAGGACCACCGCCATTTGCAGGATGAGGCGGAAGGTGTCGCGGATGTTGTCGGCCGAAAACTCCTTAAAGCTCTCGGCGCAGTCGCCGCCCTGCAACAGGAAGGCCTCGCCCTTGGCGACGCGCGCCAACTGCTTTTTCAGGTTGCGCGCCTCGCCGGCAAACACCAGCGGCGGAAACGTCGCCAGCTGCGCCTCGACATCGGCCAATGCCTTGGCATCGGGAT
>JACDGF010000205.1 GCA_013815405.1 Caulobacteraceae bacterium
TGATCGCCGTGCTGGTGTAGCCGGGGCAGACGGCGTTCACGGTAACGCCACTGGCGGCCAGCTCCTGGGCGAGCGCCCGGGTCAGGCCCACCAGGGCATGCTTGGAGGCGACATAGGCGCTGACATAGGCGTAGGGCTTCAGGCCCGCGGTGCTGGCGATGTTGATGATGCGCGCCCAATCATGGGCTTTGAGGCTCGGCAGGGCGGCCCCGGTCATCCGCACCGCGCCCAGCAGATTGACCTCGAGGGCGGCGCTCCAGGCCTCCAGGCTGGTTTTCTCGAAGGCGGCGGTGGTCACGGCCCCGGCGTTGTTGACCAGCACCCGGACCGGGCCGCGCGCGGCCTGCGCCCGCGCCAGGGCGTTCGCCACCGAGGCGTCCCGCGTGACATCGCAGAGTTCATGCCCGCCGCCGGGGAGCGACGCCGAGGCGGCGGCCAGGGTCTCGATCGAGCGGCCCATGATGGTCACGGCGTGGCCGCGCGCCGCCAGGGCCCGGGCGATGGCCAGGCCGATGCCGGTTCCCCCACCGGTGACCACCGCGTGGCCGGCCCCCGCCTGGTGGTCATCGCGCCTCCGCCATGCATTGGAGATTGTCTATCGCCTCTCGAGCTTGAACGACATCCTTCCGATCACTAGCCTTGCCCTAAAGGCTCTAGGAACCCGCGCGATGACCGAGACGCCCGACGCCCCGACCCGGCTGGAAGGCGCCCTCGACGATGGCGTTCTCCATCTGCGACTGGTCCGCCCGGCGCGCAAGAACCCCTTGACCTTCGAGGTCTATGCCGAGCTGCGCGATCGTTTCCGCGCCCTGGCTCATGAGGCCCACGTCAAGGCGGTGGTGCTGAGCGGCGCCGGCGATAATTTCTGCTCCGGGGGCGACGTACGCGACATCATCGGGCCCCTGGTGGCCATGGACATGACCGGCCTCCTCGCCTTCACCCGCATGACCGGTGACCTGGTCAAGGTCATGCGCGCCTGCCCGCAACCGATCATCGCCGCGGTCGACGGGGTCTGCGCCGGAGCGGGCGCCATTCTGGCCATGGCCAGCGACCTGCGCATCGCGACGCCCCAGGCCCGGACGGCGTTCCTGTTCAACCGGGTCGGCCTGGCGGGCTGCGACATGGGGGCCTGCGCGATCCTGCCGCGGATCATCGGCCAGGGCCGGGCCACCGAACTGCTCCTCTTTGGCCGGGACATGAGCGCCGACGAGGGTGAGCGTTGGGGCTTCTTCAACCGGGTCGTGGCCCGCGAGGATCTTCTGGCGGAGGCGATGGCCTGGGCGCGGCGGATCGCGGCTGGCCCGACCTTCGCCAACGGCGTGACCAAGACCCAGCTCAACCAGGAATGGAACATGGGCCTCGACCAGGCGATCGAAGCCGAAGCCCAGGCCCAGGCCATCTGTATGCGGACGAAGGACTTCGAGCGCGCCTACCGGGCTTTCATCGACAAGCGCCAACCGGTGTTCGAAGGCGACTAGGGATGGGCGAAGCGCGGACCTTGCTACCCAAGGGCTGGCCTCGGCCACGGGGCTACGCCAACGGCGTGGCCGCGAGCGGGCGGCTGGTGTTCGTGGCCGGGATGATCGGCTGGGACGAGACCGAAAAGCTGGTCTGCGACGACTTCGCGGGTCAATTCCGTCAGATCCTGGTCAACACCCTCGCCGTTCTCGGCGAAGCCGGGGCCGGCCCCGAGCACATCACGCGCATGACCTGGTTCGTCACCGACCGGGGTGAATATCTGGCCGCCCTGCCCGAACTGGGGCGGTGCTGGAAGGTGCTGATGGGCGCGAACTATCCGGCGATGGCCGTGGTGGTGGTCGCCGGCCTGATCGAGCCGGGCGGCAAGGTGGAGATCGAGACCACGGCGGTGGTTCCTTGACGCGCCCTCGATGAGGATCGCGGTCGTCGGCGGCGGGCCGGGGGGGCTCTACTTCGCGCTCCTGACCAAGAAAGCGCGGCCGGACTGGGACATCGTCGTTCACGAGCAGAACCGAACCGACGACACCTTCGGCTTCGGCGTGGTGTTCTCCGACGAGACGCTGGACGAGTTCCTGGGTCGCGACCCTGAATCCCATGCCGCGATCAGGAACGCCTTCGCCTATTGGGACGACATCGTCATCCGCTACAAGGGTGAGGAGATCCGCTGCGGCGGCAACGGCTTCGCCGGCTGCTCGCGGATCGCCCTCTTGCAAATCCTGCAAGGGCGGTGCCGCGAGGTCGGCGTGGAGATGCGGTTCGAGACGGCGGTCGACGATCCCGCCGAACTCGCCGGATTCGACGCCGTCGTCGCCGCGGACGGCGTGAACAGCCGCCTTCGCGAGCACTTCAGGGGCGATTTCCGGCCCACCGTCGCCTTCAACGCCAACAAGTTCACCTGGATGGGCTCGACCCGACCGCTCGACGCCTTCACCTATTTCTTCAAGCAGACGCCTCACGGGCCGATCTGCGCCCACACCTACCAATATGAGGCGGGCCAGAGCACCTGGGTGATCGAGATGGGCCCGGCCGCCTGGGCGGCGCTCGGCTTCGACGCGATGGACGAAGCCCAGAGCGCGCGGGCGCTGGAGGCGATCTTCACCGAGGAACTCCAAGGCCACCCCCTGATCGTCAACCGCTCGCTGTGGCGCAATTTCCCTCGCATCGCCTGCGAGCGCTGGTCGAGCGGAAACATCGTCCTGCTCGGCGACGCCAAGGCCACCGCCCACTTTTCCATCGGCTCGGGGACGAAGCTCGCCATGGAGGGCGCCATCGCCCTGTCCGACGCCATGATCGAACACGCCGAATCCAGCATCCCCGCCGCCTTCGAGGCCTATGAAGCGGCGCGGCGCACGCCGGTCGAGGTCACCCAGCACAACGCCGACGTCTCCGCCGCCTGGTTCGAGCACATGGAGCGCAGCTTCGACATGAAGCCGCGGCAGTTCGCCATGGTGGTCATGTGCCGGGCCAAATCGATCACCTGGGACAATCTGCTCCTGCGCGATCCCGGGTTCGTCCGCCGCTTCGAGGACGAATGGTACCAGACGTATTTCGACGCCACGGGGATCGATCATCGACACGATCGCCCGACCCCGATGTTCACGGAGTTTCGGCTGCGTGGGCTGACCCTAGGCAACCGCGTGGTGGTCTCGCCCATGGCCCAGTATCGCGCGGAGGGCGGAGTTCCCGGCGATTGGCACTTCGTCCACTACGGCGCCCGCGCCGTCGGCGGGGCGGGGCTGGTGTTCACCGAGATGACCTGCCCGTCGCCGGAGTCACGCATCAGCCTGGGCTGCGCCGGCCTGTGGAACGACGAACAGGAAGCCGGCTGGAAGCGCATCGTCGATTTCGCCCATGCCGAGAGCGGGGCGGCGCTCTGCCTGCAACTGGGCCACGCCGGCGCCAAGGGCGCGACCCAACTCGGCTGGGAAGCCATGGATCGTCCGATCACGGAGGAGTCCGAGCGATGGCCGCTGTGGTCGGCCTCCCCGCACCCCTATGAGGAAGGGGTCAACACGCCGCCGCGCGAACTCGATCGCGCGGAAATGGACCGGATCACGCGGGATTTCGTCCAGGCGGCCCGGCGCGGGCTGCGGGCCGGCTTCGATATGCTCGAACTGCATTGCGGCCACGGCTATCTGTTGGCGAGCTTTCTCTCGCCGCTCACCAACCGGCGCCGGGACGCCTATGGCGGAACAGCCGAGAACCGTGTCCGCTTCCCCCTGGAGGTGTTCGCCGCCATGCGGGCGACGTGGCCGAACGACAGGCCGATGTCGGTTCGTTTGTCGGCCAGCGATTGGCGAGAGGGCGGGGTCGAGGAGGACGACATCATCGCCTTCGCCCGCGCCTTCGCCGCCGCCGGGTGCGACCTGATCGACGTATCCGCCGGCCAGACCGTGCCCGACCAGGCGCCGGTGTACGGGCGGATGTTCCAGGTCGGCTTCGCCGAGGCGGTGCGCAATCGCGGGGGCCTGGCGGCCATGGCGGTGGGCGCGATCACCGAGCCGGCCCAGGTCAACACCATCATCGCCTGCCGGCGGGCGGATCTCGTCGCCCTGGCCCGCCCCCACCTCGCCGATCCCGCCTTCACCCGCCGGGCGGAGGCCTGGTACGGAGTCGGCGAGCGGGGCTGGCCCAAGCCCTACATCCCCGGCCTGCTCCAGGCCGGGCGTGAAGCCGCGCGCGACCGCGAGCGGATCACCGACCTGCAACGTCGGGCCAAGCCCAGGCAGCCGCTCTGAAGTTCTATTCCGCGGGTTCGAGCACCCGCGCCATGCCCTCGGCGTTCCTGGGCGCCACGAGGGCGTCGGTCGCCGGATCGAGGGCGCGGATCCAGCAGGCGAATTCGAGCAATATGCCGTCCGGGTCCTGGAAATAGACCGAGCGGACGAAGGTCGACGCCGTCACAGCGTCGATCGTGGTCTGCGGATCCTCGTCATTGTGATTGAGCACCCGGGTGCATTTCACCCCCCGTGCTTCCAGCTTGGCGCAATATTCGTCGAATTTTTCCGCCGGGATGTTGAAGGCCACATGGTTCATCGAGCCGTGGGCCGAAAGGATCGGGCCGGCTAGCGGGGGATTGGCGGCCGAGCTCACGCCGGGCTGGGCCTCCGGCGCGCCGGGGAACCAGAAGAAGGCCAGGGCGTCGCCATTGCCGACGTCGAAGAAGAAATGCTGGCCGGCGCCATCCGGAAAATCGATCGTCTTGATCAGCGGCATGCCCAGGACGTTGGTGTAGAAGTCGACCGTCCGGGCCATGTCCTTGCAGACCAGCGCCAGATGATTGATCCCGCGGATATCGAAAACCTCGTTGCGGACGCCCGCCATCGTCTCGTCTCCCCGTTTGCCCGACGGCGAAGCCTAACCTGGATTTCTCAAACATGAGAGGTGCATCGGGGGCGGGAATCTGAGATAATTCATTTGCGACAACGAGTTATCGGATTCCCAAGGATGCCCCCGATGCCGACGGACTGTAACCCGAAGCTGTT
>JACDGF010000206.1 GCA_013815405.1 Caulobacteraceae bacterium
TCGCAGCACCACGCCGAAGTCCGCCGCGCGGCGGGCCAGATGAGCCACGCGCGCGCTGGCCACCAAGGTCTTGGTCGGGATGCAGCCGTCGTTGACGCAGGTTCCGCCCAGGTGCTCGCGCTCGATCAGGGCGGTCTTCATGCCCGCCCGGCCAGGCGTGTCGCCAGGGAAGGGCCGGCTTGGCCGCCGCCGATGATGATGGCGTCGAAGGTCTTGGTCATGGCGTCGTTCTTCCTCGCGGCGTTTCTTGGCGCGGTCAGGATGGAGCCGGCCGGTCGCGGCGCCAAATGCGCAAAATCGAAGGCTTCGATGCGGCCCGGTCATAGCCAAAGCGCATCGACTGGTTAGCCATCCGTCATTTCCGCCCGGAGCCCCGGCGTGAAAGTCTTGGGCCATCGGATCGAGGCCCGGGACCGGGCCGCCGAGGAGGACGCGAGATGGACGCCCAGCTCATGACCGAAGAGTTCGACAAGGCCACGCTCGGCCAGGTGGTCGTGGTGTTCCAGGGCGGCGGCGCCCTGGGCGCCTATCAGGCGGGGGTCTATCAGGCCCTGCACGAAGCTGGCATTGAGCCGGACTGGGTGATCGGCACCTCGATCGGGGCGATCAACGCCAGCCTGATTGCCGGCAACGCGCCCGAAAATCGCCTGCCGCGCCTGCGCGAATTCTGGCGGCGCATGAGGCACGGCCCCTTGACCCGACTGGCCGGCGCCATCCCCGGATTCGGGACCCTGGCGGCCAACAGCATGACCGTCGCCACCGGCCTGGACGCCTTCTTCAAGCCCAACCCCTGGGCTTTCCTGGGCGCGCACATGCCGCTCGGCTCCGAGCTCGCCGGCTACTATTCCACCCGCCCGCTCGAGGAGACCTTGGGCGACCTGATTGATCCGGCGGCGCTCAACGCCTGCGCCCCGCGCCTGACGGTCGGGGCGGCCAATGTCCAGACCGGGGAGATGCGCTACTTCGACAGCCGCGAGGCGCCGATCACCGTCCGCCATGTGATGGCCTCGGGCGCCCTGCCGCCGGCCTTTCCGGCCATCCGGATCGACGGCGAACTCTATTGGGACGGCGGCATCCTCTCCAACACCCCTGTCGAGGCGGTGTTCGACGACAACCCCCGCCGCTCCGGCCTGGTCTTCGCCGTGCATGTCTGGAGCCCCAACGGCCCCGAGCCGGACAGCGTCGTCAAGGTGATGAGCCGACAGAAGGATCTGCAGTATTCCAGCCGAGCGGCCAGCCACATCGCCCGCCAAAAGCAGATCCACAAGCTGCGCCACATTATCGCCGAACTCTCGCGCCGGCTGCCGGAGGAGACGCGCCGGCGGGCGGACGTCAAGGAACTGGCGGCCTACGGCTGCCTGACCCGGATGCATGTGGTCCGCCTGCTGGCGCCACCCCTGCAGGGCGAGGACCATTCCAAGGACATCGATTTCAGCCCCGAGGGCATCCGCGCCCGCTGGGACGCCGGCTACGCCGACACCTCCCGGGTGCTCGCCCAGGCGCCCTGGACCCGCCAGTTCGACCCCACCGAAGGCTTCATCCTGCACGAAGCCGCGGCCGGCCGGATGATCAAGGAAGGCTGACCAGCCCCAAACCCACGGAGACAGACACCATGACCCCCACCATCAACGCCGCCCGCATCGCCCGGCGAATGCGACTGGGTCTCGCCGGCAGCGGCGCCCTCGTCCTCGCCGGCCTTTTCCTCGGGGCCGCGCTTCCCGCTTCGGCCGAGCAGGCTCCGGCCACCGCCAACGCCGCCGGCGTGATCCGCGTGGCCAGCGCTTACGGCTTCGACGAGACGGTGACCCGTCTGAAAGGCGCCATCGCCGCCAAGGGCATCCGGTTCTTCGACGAGATCGACCAGTCCCAACTGGGCGCCGGCGCCAAGATCCCCCTTCGGCCCTCCAAGCTGCTGCTGTTCGGCAACCCGCCGCTCGGCGTTCAGTTCCTCACGTCGAACCCCATCGCGGGCCTCGACTGGCCGGTGCGGATGCTGGTGGTCCAGGACGCGGAGGGCAAGGTCTGGGTCGCCTGGACCGATTTCCGCTATATCGCCCAGCGCTATGCGATCGCCGACCGGGACGCGGCCTTCAAGATGGCCAGCGAGGTCTCCGGCTCCATCGCCAGCGCCGTCGCCGCGGGCAATAGGCCCGCCGAAAGGTAGCGGGTCGCGAAACCCGAGGGAGATTGACGCCATGACCGATACACATTGCATGCCTGATCTCGCCGTCGCCGGCCGCGGGGCGATTGCGTGGCGCCCGGGCGCTCCAATCAATATCCGCCGCCGTCGCCCGGCCGCCGACCCGACCCGCGTCTACGAAAAGCTGATCAAGGCCGACCATTGCCTCGCCGGCGGTCGCCGGATCCTCGAGACCCTGGAGCGTATCGGCCCGGCCTGCGTGCGCCGCCTAGCGTTGGCGGTCTACCCGGATCTGGACCCCTGCCTGCATCTGGACGGCGCCCAGTGCGTGCTGGCGCGGCTGGTCGTGCTCATCGGCGAAGGCCGCGTCCTGTGCGGCGGCCTTCCGACCCTCGGCGCCGTCTATCGGGCCGCGCGGCGCCCAAGCAGGTCCGGCGACCAGACGGCGCATCATCCATCTATGAATTGAGCCTTTCACCCCATCGCCTCGATCGATCGTTCTCGCACCTCCCACCCCATTTTGCATCGGAGCCTTCCCATGACCCTCGCCACCCTCGCCAAACCTTCGGCCGCCGCCAAGCCCCGGCCCCTGTCCGGCCACACCGCCCTGATCACCGGCTCGACCAGCGGCATCGGCCTTGGCGTCGCCCAGGCCCTGGCGGCGGAGGGCGCCGCGATCGTGCTCAACGGCTTCGGCGACGCGCAGGCGGTCATGCGCACCCGCGACCGTCTGGCGATGGAACATGGCGTCGAGGTGGCCTATTCGGGGGCCGACCTCTCCGATCCCACCGCGATCGCCGAAATGATGGCCTACGCCCGCGACGTGCTGGGCCCGGTGGACATACTGGTCAACAACGCCGGCATCCAGTTCGTCGCGCCGATCAGCGAGTTTCCCACCGCCAAATGGGACGCGATCCTGGCGATAAACCTCTCCAGCGCCTTCCACACCATCCGCGCCGTCCTGCCCGAGATGGTCGAACGCGGTTTTGGGCGGATCATCAACGTCGCCTCGGCCCATGGCCTGGTCGCCTCCCCCTTCAAGTCGGCCTATGTCGCCGCCAAGCACGGCGTCGTCGGCCTGACCAAGACCGTCGCCCTGGAGGCGGCCACTTCGGGAGTAACCTGCAACGCCATCTGCCCGGGCTATGTCCTCACCCCTCTGGTGGAAAAACAGATCGAGGAACAGGCCAGGGCTCACGGCATCCCGGCCGAAAAAGTCGTCACCGACATCCTGCTGGCCTCCCAGCCGAACAAGCGCTTCGCCACGGTCGAGGAGATCGGCGCCCTGGCCGTTTTCCTCTGCGGCCACGGCGGCGCCTCGATCACCGGCGCGGCGCTAGCGGTCGACGGCGGCTGGACGGCGCACTAGCGGCGCCTCCATTCTTCCTCCCTCCCCTTCATGGGGAGGGACAGGCCGCGCCAGCGGCCAGGGTGGGGCGGTCTTGATCCCCACCAGCGCCCGGGAAGCTTCACGCTTCCCCACCCCGGACGGAGCCTGTCCTCGGGCCGGCCAAGGGCCGGACCCGGGGGGCCGGCGCTTCCCATGCAAACGGCTAGGGGATGCACACAACTTCGTTCAGGCGCCTCTTCAACACCTCTCCCGTAGGGAGAGGTGTTCCGTGGCCGACCTTCCAAAGCACCCGACACCGAATGGGAGATGTGTGCATCTCATGGATGCAAACGGGAGGGAGGGGTGATTTCCTTGGGCCGGACCAAGAGGTAGATTGGCGGCGCGAGGGGATCTTCCGCCATGGAAATGCAGCAAGTGCGCTACTTCCTGGCCCTGGCCGGGACGCTGAACTTCACCCGCGCCGCCGAAAAGGCGAACGTCAGCCAGCCGGCCCTCACCCGCGCCATCCAGCAGCTGGAGGCGGAGCTCGGCGGGCCCCTGTTCCATCGCGAACGCGCCCGCACCCACCTCTCGGAGCTGGGCCGCATCATGCTGCCCTATTTCGAGGCCATCCAGGCCCAGACGCTGGCCGCCAAGTCCCAGGCCAAAAGCCTCGGAAAGCTCGAGACCGCCACCCTGCACATCGGGGCCATGTGCACCATCGGTCCGGCCATCCTCTCCGACCTGATGGTCCAGTTCAGGCTCGCCAATCCGAACGTGGACCTGACGGTCAGCGACAGCGGCGCCCACGAGCTTCTCGAACAGCTCGCCGCCGGCGACATCCACCTGGCTCTCTTCGGCCTGCCCGAGGGGCCCGACGTGCGCTTCCACGCCCTGCCGCTGTTCAAGGAACGGTTCGTGGTCGCGGTCGCGACCGATCATCGCTTCGTCCGCCAAAATGTGGTGAGAGTGAGCGATCTGCACGAGGAGCCCTACGTCAACCGGGCCAAGTGCGAGATCTTCGACCTCGCCCGCGAGCAATTCCACGCCGCCGGCGCCTTCGTCAGACAGGCCTTTTCCTCCGAACGCGACGACTGGGTTCAGGGGATGATCAAGGCGGGCCTCGGCTTCGGCTTCTTTCCCGAGCTGTGCGTTACCGATCCGGCCCTGGTCACCCGGCGGCTGGTCGATCCGGAGTTCATCCGCACCATCATGCTGGTCACCGTGCGCGGCCGGCCCCACTCGCCGGCGGTCGGCGCCTTCGTCCGCCAGGCCAAGAGCTTCGCCTGGCCCAAGAGCCGGTTCGAGGCGATGCCGCCGGATGACCCGCGCGAGAAGGGGCTGGACGAGAGCGCGTCGGCCTGAGAACCCTCAGCCGCGAACGAACGGCGGCAGGGCGGCGAAGGCGCGCGCCATGTCCGCCATCGCCCGCCGTTCGCCAGCGCTCGGACGCGCACGCTGGTTCAGATCGGCCAGGCTCGAGAAATCG
>JACDGF010000207.1 GCA_013815405.1 Caulobacteraceae bacterium
GCCGCGCGCCAGGCGAGGCGCCGTTTCGAGATCATGGTTGTCCCCCAAGGAAAAATGGCCGATCGATCAGCGTCGTCGGAGCGCCCGGCGACCTTTGGCCGTCAATGCCGCCCGGGTCCATCCCCTCCCGTGCTTTCTCTCCGCCGGCTCGGATCACGACCGTGTTATCGCGCGCCGGCCTGGCGCCGCGCCGTCCGCCGCCTTTCAGGCGCCGGCGCGGAAGAGGAGCGAACAAAGGCCGCGCCCTTCCGCTTCGAAACGAACAGGCTAGGGTTCGCAGGCCTCGCCAGATTCGGCGGGTCTTGCGGCGGTGCGCGAACTCCTCCTCGAGCGGCTGCGCGCCCACCCCGAGGTGCTCGGCGACCCGCCGGCGGCGGTTTATCTCTCCGACGTCCGCGACGGCGCGCTGGAGTTCACCGCCTTCGCCTATCTCGCCTCCGCGCGGCGCGCTTTCCGGGTGAGAAGCGAGCTGCTCTTCCAGATCGTCCCCGACCTGAAGGCCCACGGAATCGCCCTGGCCGGCGCGAGCCCGGTGGTAAACGTGGCCCTGGCCGACCGGGCGATGGAACCGGCGTCCTCGGGGGACTGATCCGTTCCAACCTCGCGATTCAAGCCAGACGATTTCAAGCCGGACTCGCCCCCCGCGCGATCCGGCGTTAAGGTCGGCCTTGGGGATTTGACACTGCATCGAGGGACTTCCATGCGCACCTTAACTCTCACCGGTCTGGCCGCCCTGGCCTTGTTTTCGAGCCCGGCGGCCTTCGCCGAGGTTCTGCACTATTCCGCCACCCTGGACGGAGCGTCGGAAACGCCGCCCAACACGAGCAAGGCTTCGGGGACGGCCGACGTCACCCTCGACACCGAGTCGAAGATGCTCAGCTGGACGGTGACCTACGCCGACCTGAGCGGGCCGGCGAGCGCCGCGCACTTCCATGGGCCGGCGGCGGTGGGCGTGGCCGCGGGGGTGACGGTGCCGATCCCGCCGCCGCTGAAGAGCCCGATCAGCGGCTCGGCGTCGATCAACGACGGCCAGATCGGCGATCTGCGCGCCGGCCTGTGGTACGTCAACGTCCACACCGCCCAGAACCCGAAGGGCGAGATCCGCGGGCAGGTGCTGGCCAGCAAGTGAGCGCCCGGCGGCGGGAGGAGGGGATACCAGGCCGGACCGCTTTCGATCCTCCCCGCTTGCTTACGCTCCCTACCGCGTCCCTTGGCCCTCGCCCCCGTTCTTCACGGGGGAGAGGGTTGGGTGAGGGGGTCGCGCCGACGCGGCGGCCCATCCGGCAAGGCGCTTTTCGATCAAGCCGATCGGCGCGATATCGTTCGCCGACCATGCCCAAGAGCAGGAACACCGATCGCGCCAGAAGCCTGCGCGTGAACCAGACGGAGGCCGAAGGGCGGCTGTGGGGTGTCTTGCGCGATCACCGCCTTACGCGGATGGAAGTGGACGCGCCAGGTTCCTCGCGGCCCCTATATCGTGGACTTCTACCGCGCCGAGGCCAGGGTGATCGTCGAACTGGACGGCTCGCGGCGCCATGATCCGTCGGCCCTGGCCTATGACGAGCGACGGACGACGGTTCTGAGGAGCGGCGGCGCCCAGGTCATCCGCATCCCCAACGACGAGGTCTTCCTTAAATCTCGACGGCGTCTGTCATACGATCCTGATCGCCTGCGGCGGCGAGGGTGAGGCAGCCGACAAGGCCGGCGCGCTCTTCGGTGAGAGCGAGGGCGGCGGCTGGGCCCCCTCACCCCACCCTCTCCCCCGTGAAGAACGGGGGAGAGGGCTTAAGAAAGATCGGGGGCGGAATCGAACACGCGGGGTGTTATGACACAGTAAGACTACTGGCTTCACAAATCGCGAATTGGGGGGCGGGGGGACGAGCGCCGGAGATTCCGCGCCGTCTTCAAACCAACTGTGTCCTCGGCGCGCTCAGGCTGAAGCGCGGCGCGCTCCACGGCTCGGCGCCGGCGTAGAGCGATTCGGCCGCGCCCGCCCCGAAGCTGGCCATGGCCGAGGCGAACCCCGCGGGCGCGGGGGCCCGGGCGCCGCCGGTGAGGATGAAGTCGGCGGCGGTCAGGGCGTGGTTTCCGGCCAGCCAGATCGTCCCCTGAGGGGCCGCGGCCTTCTTGTTGTAGAGATCGACCACGGTGCGGTCATGGACGGCGTCGTAGGTCGCCACCAGGTCGCCCGCCTTGCCCGTCTGGGTCCCGAAGCTGAACGATTGGAACCCGGCCTTCTTGGGATTGGCGTCGATGGCCGAGAGGTCGATCAGGTCGCCTGAGTGGAAGTCGGCGATGGTGTCGGGAGCGGCGGCGGCGCTGTCGCCGATGGCGGCATAGACGAAAATGGTGTTTCCCGCACCCCCGGCCAGGAGATCGGCGCCGCCCGCGCCCTCGATCACGTCGCCGGCGCCGTCGCCGGTCAGACCTTCGGCGAACTTGGAGCCCAGCAGGCGGCCGATGTGAAGATAGCTGTCCCCGGCCGCGTCGCCGGTGTTCAAGGAGGGGTTGGCGAGGCTGGCCACGACGCCGGCCGCCGCATCCTGGTAGGAGGCCCAGCTCGCCCCGAACCAGCCGTTGATCGTATCGGCGCCCGCCCCGCCGTCCAGATAGCTGACCCCCGAACCGCCGACCAGGGTGTCGGCCCCGCCCCTGCCCCAGACGGTGTTGGTTCCCGCGCCGATGGCGTAGATGGCGTCGGCCCCGGTTCCTCCGGTGATGAGGTTGCTGGTGCTCACCCCGCGGACGGTCTGGCCGCCGCCCTTGAGAACCTGGGTCAAGGTGTTGGTCCCGGCGTCCCAGGACCACGACTTGTCCGCGTTCGCCGCCATGGAGGGCGTTCCGTAGATCGACTGGATGGCCTGGTAGTCCGCGCCGGTGAGATCGGTCAGGGAGGTCGCCCCCGCCGACATGATCGAGAAGTTGGGATCATAGGTGATATTGGGATCCCACTGGTTGTGGACGACATCGATGTAGCCGGGGACATCGTTGGTCCAGGCGTCGGTGGGATGCTTGAGGCCGAGCGCGTGGCCGATCTCGTGCAGCACGGTGGCGTAGCTGAACAGGCCGCCGGTCTCGAAGGCGGTGTTCATCAAGATATTGCCGGCGCCCGGCAGGTCGGCGCCGAAATGGATGCTTCCCGGCTGGCCGGTGCTGTAGTTCCAGTTTCCCCACGGATAGTAGCCTTCGCCGCCGGAATACCTGGCGTTGGGGTCGGAGGTGAAGTCGTAGGAGGCGAAATTGATGTCGCCCTGGCCGGACGGAACCTCCAGGAAGACGATTCCGCTGCCGCCGCCCGCGACGGTGGAGGCGCTGCTCCATTCGGCCAGGGCCTGCCGCGCCTGCGCCTGCTGCGCGGCGGTATAGGCGGTGAAGGTCGCCAGGGCCGAGGGGGCCAGATGGCCGGCGTCGGAGGCCGGCGCCGTGGTGTCGAAGGAATAGGTGACGAACACCAGTTTGGCGGCGATCTCCGCCCCGCTCCAATAGGAACCGGTCAAGAGGGTGGTGTAGTCGGTGGCGTAGGCCATGAGCGCCTCGGTCGGGCTGGCGTTGCGGGCCGGCGAAAGTTAACATCCCCCTCGCCGCCCGTCACGCGGGGCGGTGGGAGAGCTGGCCGGGGGGTCTCATGTTCGGGTTCGCCAAGCGTGTCTCCGCCGAGCGGGCGGGCCGCTCCCTCGCCCAAAAGGCGCTGGACCCCGGCGCCTGCCTCAAGCAGGCCAATCGCCTGCCGGGGCGGCCCGACCATGATCCCATCGCCTGCTGCGAAATCGCCTTCGCCAAGGCCGGGACGCTCAAGCACGTCATCGCCGACACCCAGGGCGCCGCCCTCGCCGGCCGGATGAACGCGGCGGTCGACGCCGCCGTCGAGGAGACCTTCGCCGGGGCCCACACGGCCGAGACCCGGGCCCACTACGGGTCGGAGGACCTGCGCGAGATCGCCGCCAGGGCCGTTGCGCAATATCAGGTCGACGGCTTCTGGGCGGACCGGGTCGCCCAGACCCTGGGCCGGCGCCTGCGCCAGGCCGGGCGCCCGTCGGCCGAGGCGGCGCGGATCTTCACCGACCTCACCCAGGAAACGGTGCTGGCCCTCTTCAAGCTGCGCCTGGTCTAAGGACGCGTTCGGAAATGAACGATCTGATACCGCGCGGGTCTCGAACCGTTTTTCAACGCCAAGACGCCAAGACGCCAAGGAGAAAATTCGGCGCTTCGCGCATAGCGCCTTGTGTTTCTTGGCGTCTTGGCGTCTTGGCGTTTCAGACGATGCGTCGGATACTACGGCATTCGCTAAGAGACACACCCAAGATTCGATTCAGCTGTTTTCCAACGGGCCCCAAGCAGCCGCGCGACCTCGCCTCAACGGCCCCGAAACAGGTTGACCGCGTGGACCAGCATCGCCACGGCGCCGGCGAAAGCGACGATCATCAAGAGCCGCCAGGGGACCAGCCGCGGCGCGGCGAGCGGCCGGGCGGGGCGGGCGCCCAGCCAGCCGAACAGGACGGTGAGCGCGGCGGCGAGCCCCGCCAAGGCGACGGTGAGGGTAAGGGTCATCGGCTCGCCAAGCTCCGGTCCGGGCCGACCCCCTGGCCGACTCCGCGTTTACACGCAACCATTCGGTGCTACCGTCCGCCGGCGAACCTTTGAGGAGCCATGGAATCGGATGACCGCGTCGCCCTATCCGAGCGCGAAGTGGATCGGCCTGGGCCCGCCGCCGGCGGCGCGGGAGGAAGGGCCTGGCGAGGCGAGCATCGATCGCCTGCACAATCAGGCCAATCCCTCGGTCGAGGCGGTGGCCGAGATGCTGCGCGAACTCCAGGATTCGCTGACCGCCCTGGACGAGCGCCTGGGCGTGGTCGAGACCGCCGAGGGCCAATCGGCCCAGACCACCCGGCGCCTGGGGCTCGAGGTGGCCGACATGGGCCGCGCCCTGGCCGGCCGGGTTCGCGCGATGGAGCGGAGCCT
>JACDGF010000208.1 GCA_013815405.1 Caulobacteraceae bacterium
GGCGTCCTCCATCGCCAGCAACCGAGCCGCCAGGGCCGCGCGCTCCCTGGGAAGATCGTTCACCGGAACGTTGAGTTTGCGGGCGAACGCGCGCAGGGCGAATAGGCGCTCCTCGGCCTTTTCCAGGCGGTCGGGCTCGACCTCGAAGGCCTCCGCCGCCGCGTCCAGGGCGCTCGCCGCCTCGGTCGCCTCGATCAGCGCGCGGTCAACGGTCTCGGCGGCCGCCGCCAACCGCTTGACCGCCGCCGCCTCCGGGCCGCCGCCCGCTTGCAGGATCCGTTCACGCGCCCGCTCCACGGCGCGCAGGGCGTGGGCGAGATGGCTGGCGACGCTGGTTCCGCCCAGATGATCGCGCGCGATGGAAATCTCCGCCAGGGCCTGTTCCGCCGCTCCCAGAACGGCGCGCTCCCGCGCCAGGGCGTCTTCCTCGCCCTCGCGCGGCGCCAAGCGGTCGAGCTCGGCGAGGCGCAGGCCAAGGTCTTCGGCTTCCAAGGTCGCCCTGGCCCGACCGGCTTCCAGGGAATCCGCTCGCTCCCGCGCGACGCGCCACCGGTTCCAGGCCTCCTGGCAGGACGACAGATCCTGTCCACGGCCGCTGAACCCGTCGAGCAAAGCGCGATGGGTGCGGCTGTCCAGCAGGCCCACGGCGTCGTGCTGGCCGTGGATCTCGATCAGCAGTGCGCCCAGGTCGCGCAGGACGCCCACGCCGGCCTGCTGATCATTGACGAAGGCACGGGTCCGACCATCGGCGGCCAGGGTGCGGCGCAGGACGAGATCCTCGTCGGGCGCGGGGCTCAGGCCCTTGTCGTCGAGATACGCCCAGGCCGGATGACCCGGCGCCGGAGCGAAGATCGCCGTGGCCGCCCCCTGGACCGCGCCGCGCCGCAGCAGCGCCGCTTCGCCCCGCGCGCCCGCCGCCAGCCCAAGGCAATCCAGGATGATGGATTTCCCGGTCCCGGTTTCGCCGGTCAGCACCGTCAAGCCGGGCCCGAACGACAGGTCGAGACCGTCGATGAGCACGATGTCGCGGATCCCCAGGCCGATCAGCATGGCCCGGACAATGGCCGAGAATGCGCCGGCCTCAAAGCCCGAGGATGCCGTGAAGAAAGCCGGTCTTCTTGGGTTTGGCCTTGGCGGCGGGTTGGGCGGCCGGATCGGCCGAAGCCTGCGTCACCTCCACGGCCGGGGGCGCGGCGGTGGTTTCCTTGTGGCGCCCGAACGGCAGGAGGCGGGGCAGGCCGAGGCCCTGGGCGCCGCTCGGCGGCTCGGCGGGGCGCAGGCCCTTGGAGGTCAGCAGGCGGTAGGCGTCGCGATACCAGACATCGCCGGGGTAATTGTAGCCCAGCACGGCGCCATCCTTCACCGCCTCCTTGGTCAGGCCCAGGGTGAGATTGGCCTCCACCAGGCGATAGAGGGCTTCGGGGGTATGGGAGGTGGTCTGGTAGCGGTCGATGACCGTGCGGAATCGGCCGATGGCGGCGATCGGGTTGCCGGCGCGCAGATAGAAGCGCCCGATGGTCATTTCCTTGCCGGCCAGCTGGTCGGAAACCATGTCCAGCTTCAGCCGGGCATCGGAGGCGTATTCGGTATTGGGATAACGCTTCATCACGTCGCGCATGGCGACCTGGGCGTTCTCGGTATAGGCCTGATCGCGATTTACATCGACGATCTGTTCAAAATAACAGATCGACTTCAGATAATAGGCGTAGGCTGTCGATGGGTTGCCGGGATAAAGGGCGATGAAGCGGTCGGCGTCGGCGATCGCCTCGGCGTAGCTGTTGGCCTCGTAGTGCGCATAGGCGGTCATCAATATCGCCCGTCGCGACCATTCCGAATAGGGATGCTGGCGTTCGACTTCGCGAAAATAGTTTACCGCCTCATTCCATTGGTGACGGTCGAGGCGGTCGGCGCCCACGGAAAACAGCAGTTCGACCGGCCGTTCTTCGTAGGCCAGGGTGGGCTTCTTCTTCCTGATCACCGAGCAGCCACAAAGCGCGATAGCGGCGACGAGGCACAGCACGACGGCGGATCGGCCCGGGGAATTGGACAGCACCAACGGTCACCTCAAAGCGTAGGACGCGCGCCCCGCGCCAGCCGCCCGGGTTCTACACCAGGGCGGGCCAGTCGCAAACGCTCAGCCGGCCCGCGCCAGGGCGCCCGGCGCCGATGCGTAGCGCCAAGCCTGGGGTCTGTCCATCAGGGCGCCGACCAGGGCGTTGTTCAGTTCGTGGCCGGCGTAGAGCCCCTGGTAGCGCCCGATGATCGGCGCGCCCAGGAGGTAGAGGTCGCCGATCGCGTCCACGGCCTTGTGCCGCGCGAATTCGTCGGGCCGGCGCAGGCCCTCGGGATTCATCACCCTGCCTTGTTCGATCATCACCACATTGTCCAGGCTGCCGCCGCGCCCCAACCCCGCCGCCCGCAGCGCCTGCACGTCGCCCAAAAAGCCGAAGGTGCGGCAATCGGCCAGTTCGCGGCGGAAGGTCGCCTCATCGACGATCAGGTCCACGCTCTGACGACCGATCGCCGGCGTATCGAACAGGATCTCGAAGGCGACCTCGAACTGGTCGGCGGGCGTCAGCGCCGCGCGTTTGTCGCCGTCGGCGACCGTGACCGGTTCAAGGATCTCGATATAGCGGCGCCGCACGTCCTGCCGCCGGCGCCCGACCCGATCGAGGATGCGCAGGAAGGGCGCGCATGAACCGTCCATGATCGGTGTCTCGGGGCCGTCGAGTTCGACCCAGGCGTTGTCGATGGCCAGGGCCGCGAAGGCGGCCATCAGGTGTTCGATGGTGGAAACCGTCACGCCGTCGGCGTTGCCGATCTGGGTTCCCAGGCGGGTGGAGCAGACCTGGTCGCCACGGGCCGCGACCAAGCCGCGGGCGCCGCCCACATCGGTGCGGACAAAGCCGATGCCCGAGCCGGCGGACGCGGGGTGGATCTTGGCGCGGATCGAACGCCCGCTATGGATGCCGACGCCGGCGAATGTCGTCGGGCCGGCGAGCGTATGCTGAAGATCGGGAGACACGCGGATCCTTCCGTCATGGCGCGACGGCACATCGCGCATCGTCCCCCGTCACGCGCTGTAGGGACGTTGCCGCCGCCTCGCAAGCAAACTCGTGTTTCGCACTGTTTCCCCGCTAACGGCCTGAAAACAAATGAATTGCGGCCCCGGGGGACCGAAGGCCCGTTCAGTTGGCCAGGCGGCGCAGGAAGGACGGAATCTCCAGGTCATCCCGCTCGTCGGCTTCGTGTTCCTCGAACGGCTCGAGGGCGGGCTGAGCGCCTCCCGCCGATCGCGCGGGCATCCCGCCCACCGTCTCCTGGCGCGGGCGGCCGAACAGGCTGAGCCAACCCGCTTTTTGACGCCGGTCGTCGTAGTGGGCGGGAGCGAACAGGGGCTCGTCTTCCTCGGCCACCGACGGATCGACGATGCGTGCGATCGGCTGGATCGCTGGCGCGGCCGCGGGGGTCGAATCAAGAAACAATCCGGGCTGGCGGAGCGGCGCCGGCGCGTTGGCGGCGATCGGCGGCGGCTCGCAAGCCGCGGGTTCGGGCGCGAAGACCGCCTCGGCCGCCTCCATGGCGACGGCGACTTGCGGCTCGTCGAAACCGTCCGCCGCGAAGCCGTTCAACGCGGTTTCGGCGACGGGTTGGGCGGCCGCCTCTCGCCGGCGCTGCTGCTGGTAGGGTTCAATGGCGGCGATCGAGGCGCCGTCCATGCCGGTGGCGACCACCGAGACGCGGACCATGCCCTCGAGGCTCGGATCGAAGGCGGCCCCGAAGATGATATTGGCTTCCGGGTCGACCTGGCCGGAGATGGCGTTGGCCGCCTCGTCGACCTCCAGCAGGGTCATGTCCAGTCCGCCGGTGATGTTCACCAGCACCGCCTTGGCGCCCTTCAACGTCACCTCGTCAAGCAAGGGGTTCTGGATCGCGTTTTCGGCAGCCATCAGGGCGCGGCCTTCGCCCGAGGCCTCGCCGGTGCCCATCATCGCCTTGCCCATTTCGGTCATCACCGTGCGCACGTCGGCGAAATCGAGGTTGATCAGGCCGGGTAGGACCATCAGGTCGGTGATCGAGCGCACGCCCGAATGGAGAACCTGGTCGGCCATGCCGAAGGCTTCGGCGAAGGTGGTGCGCTCGTTGGCGACGCGGAAAAGGTTCTGGTTGGGGATGACGATCAGGGTGTCCACATAGCGCTGCAGTTCGGCGATGCCGGCGTCGGCCAGCCGCATGCGATGGCGCCCCTCGAAGTGGAAGGGCTTGGTGACCACGCCGACGGTGAGGATGCCCCGCTCCCGGGCGCATTTGGCGATGATCGGCCCGGCGCCGGTGCCGGTGCCCCCGCCCATGCCGGCGGTGATGAACACCATGTGCGCGCCGTCGAGGTGCTCGCCGATCTCCGGCGCCGATTCCTCCGCCGCCGACATCCCGACCTCCGGATGGGCGCCGGCGCCCAGGCCCTGGGTGACGTGGACGCCCAGCTGGATGCGCCGGTCGGTCTTGGAAAAGGCGAGCTGCTGCGAATCGGTGTTGGCGACCACGAACTCCACGCCCTCGAGCCCGGCTTCGATCATGTTGTTGACCGCGTTGCCGCCGGCGCCGCCGACGCCGAAGACCACGATCCGGGGCTTCAGTTCCTTGGTCTGTGGAGCAAATACCTTGAACGTCATCTTGGACCCCGGGCCTCCGCCAATTCGCTCGAAAATTTAAGCCCCCGGCCTTTCCGCGGGCCGCTTCGATGGATGACGATGATTCAGCATCCATCATCCTTAATCCGGCGTTAATCGCATAAGCTGAGTCGGCCCTTCGTCGAGGCGCGGGGCGACTAGTTTGCGTCGATCGCGACCCGCGCAACTTTCCCTGATGAGATCGCGCCGCCTAAAGATTGTCCCTCAGCCAAGCCGCCGCCTTGGCCACGACATTGCCGGGCGGGTCGCCCGGGGCGGCGG
>JACDGF010000002.1 GCA_013815405.1 Caulobacteraceae bacterium
CAGCTTCGGGTTACAGTCCGTCGGCATCGGGGGCATCCTTGGGAATCCGATAACTCGTTGTCGCAAATGAATTATCTCAGATTCCCGCCCCCGATGCACCTCTCATGTTTGAGAAATCCAGGCTAGCCCGCCGGCAGCATCGGCGCGTCGTACGGCGCCATGAACACGTCCACCGTTCTCTCCAGCATAGTCTCCACCGAAAACGAGCGCTCCGCCCAGGCCCGGGCCGCCTCGCCCATCCGCCGCCGCCCGTCCGGCCCGGCTTCCACCAGGCGCATCACGCAATCGGCGGCTTCCTCCAGATCGGGCTTTTCCGAACTCGCGAGGAGAGAGCCGGTCTCTCCGGCGATCAGTGTTTCGGCGGCGCCACCGGCGGGTGTGGTGATTACCGGCGTCGCGGCCAGTTGCGCTTCGATCAGCACATTGGGCATGCCCTCGTAGCGCGACAGCAGCATCAGGGCGTCCGCGTGCGCCAGCCAATAGCCGACCGAGCCCGACAGGCCGGTGAACAGCACCCGGTCGGACAGCCCCCGCCTGGCCGCGTATTCCTGGGCCTCCTGACGCAGGGCGCCATCGCCCACGATGACGAAACGGGCGCCCGGATGGCGCCGGTGCAGATGCTCGGCGGCCGACAGCCATTCCAGCGGACGTTTGTTGTGATCGAGGCGCATGACGCCGCAAAGGGTGAAATCCGCGCCGGCGGTTCGCTGGTTGAATTCCGCCCAGGCGTCCTCGTCACCCGGCGCGGCAGCCGGCGACAAGGGCTCGACGCCGTTGTGGATCACCGGCACCGACCCCTTGGCGATGCCAAGCCATTCCTCGTAGCGCCTCGCGGCCAGGGTGGAGTTGGCGGTCATGACCACGCCCGGCGCGCCGAGCAGGGCGCGATAGATAGGCTCCAGCTCGAGCCGCCAGCGGTTGACGCGATCGGTCGGGGGCAAGGTGCGGACCGAGAGCACGATGCGCGGGACATCGGCCATCAGCGCCGCGAGCCCGGCGGCGAAGACCATCCCGTCCTGCCAGATATGGACCACGTCGGGCGCCGCGTGGCGCAGATGATCGACGAGCTGGGTCACCCCCTCCTTCATCCTCAACGGCAGAAAGTCGATGGCGTGGCGAAACGGCCAGGCGCGGGACAATCGGCCGTGGCCGCCGAAGCGTTCGAGGCGATTGTATTCGGTGACCGCAACCCCCGAAGCGGTGAGCGTCTGCAGGAAGAAGTCATAGCCGCGTTTGGCATTCAGCGAGCGACAGGCCACGCCGACCGGCCCGGCCATATCGTAGCCCGCGACGCGCCGGCCCTCCTGCATCGCTTGGTTCAGCGACAGCACGGTCGTGACCAGCTGGCGTTCGGCCCCGCCCGATCCCAGGGAGCCGCTGACCAGCAGGGTGGAACCCAGATAGTGGCGCCGATCGAGGCGCCGGGCGCCGCGATCGGCGAGCACATCGGCGACGATCACTTCCAGGGCCCTCACCGAAGCCGGCGAATCGTCCAGCGACGCATGGGGCGCCAAATTCTCCAGGGCGGAGACCTCGCGGCTCAGGCGGGCATGGGACGCCGCGAAATCCTCGCCGCCGCAAACGGCGAGCGCTTCGCCCATGGTGCGCTGGGCGCTCAGCAGGCCGCCCCGAGCCTCCTGCAGGCGCGCGAGCTGACGCCAGCCGGTGCGGGCATGGGGGAACAGGCGCGTGAGACGAAGGAATGCCTCCTCCGCCTCGTCGGTTCGACCCAGTTCCTCGTGGCCGAACGCCAGGGCCAGGAGGCCGGGCTCGTCCTCGACCTTGGCGGGGTCGGCGAAACGCTCGCGTACGAGGCGCTCGGCGGCGGCCTCGCCGTGTTCGCGCAAGGTCATGCGCACATGCATTCGAAAGGGTTCGGGGGCACCTGGAAAGCGATGATGGACGCCGATCCAGCACGCCATCGCCCGCCGGGTGTCGCCGTCGTCCATGATCAGTCGGGCGGCCGTACTCTGGAGGGCCTCCGCGTCCGGATGCTGGCGCACGAGTTCGAGAACCCGCGGCCATGAAGCGCGGTAGCCGCCATCGCCCTTGGCCTGCGCCTGCAGGTCGCGCGCCTCGGCCAGGGCGAGGCGCAGGGTGAAGGCGCCGGGCGCGGCATGCCCCTGCCCCAGCGCCACGGCGGCCCCGACAGGGTCCGATGCCTCGAAAACGGACCGCCAGGAGTCGGCCTCTTCGTCGACGCGACGGGCGGGAGGGTCCTCAAGCAAGGCCATGATAGCTCTTGTACCAGTCGCAAAAGGCGGCGACACCCTGACGGACCGAGGTCGCGGGGCGATAGCCTGTCAGCGCCTCCAGCAGGGTCGCATCGGCAAAGGTCCGCGCCACGTCGCCCGGCTGCATGGGCATGAAGTGGAACTGCGCCTTGCGGCTGAGCGCCTCTTCGATTTCGGCGATGAAGTCCATCAGGTCGACCGGCTCGCCCCGGCCGATGTTGACGATCCGCCACGCGGCGACCGGGCTTAGGGAATCGACCGCGCCGCCGGCGCGCTGGCCGCGCTTGGGAGTCACGGCGGCCAGGCGCACGATCGCCTCGATCAGATCGTCGATGTAGGTGAAGTCCCGGGCCATGGCGCCGTTGTTGTAGACGTCGATCGGCCGGTCGTTCAGGATGCCTTCGACGAATTTGAACAACGCCATGTCCGGCCGGCCCCACGGCCCATACACACTGAAGAACCGGAACACCGTGGTCGGAAGATCCCACAGGTGACTGTAGGCATGAGTCATCTGTTCGGTAGCCTTTTTGGTGGCGGCGTAGAACGTTAGCGGATGGTCCGCCCGCTCGGTCTCCACGAACGGCATGACCTCGTTGGCCCCGTAGACCGAGCTCGTCGAAGCCAGGAGCAGATGCCTCACGCGCGAGGCCCGCGCGAGTTCCATGACGTTGAAGGCGCCCACGAGATTGGAATCAACGTAGGCGCGGGGATTTTCCAGGCTGTAGCGGACCCCGGCCTGGGCGGCGAGGTGAACGATCATCTCCGGTTCGTGCCGGTCGGCGGCGCGGGTCAGGGACTCCATGTCCTCGAGCATCAAGATCCGTTCGGAAAACCCGTTGTGGCGCTTGAGGATGGCGTGCCGGGCCTGTTTCAGCCGGACGTCGTAGTAGCGGGTCATGCCATCGACGCCAGTGACCTCGTGCCCCTCGGCGACCAAACGGCGGGCGAGATGGAAGCCTATGAAGCCGGCCGTCCCGGTGACCAGGATGCGCATCAACCCGCCTTCGCGCGCCCAATAGCGGGAAGGCCGTTTGCCGATCCAGCCGGGCGGCGTCCTGGCGTCCGCCGGGCTTTCAGGGGCCGGCTCAGGCGGCGGCCCTGCCCGAGGGGCCGTCGAGTGTGGCGAGGATACGTGGATCGATCACCGCGCGGCGCGTGCGCGACAGGACGAGTACACGCCCGGCGTGGCCCAGCGCTCCGGCAAGGTCCGCGTCCCCCAACACCCTCACGATCGCCTCGGCGAGGCCATCGACATCAGCCGGCTCGACCGCCAGCCCGGTGATCCCCGGGTTGATCCAGTCGCGCGCCCAGGTCGTGTCGGTCGCCACCACGGGCGCGCCCACCGCCAGCACGGCCTGCAGCTCGAACGCCGCCGATAGGCCACGGGACAACGCGCGTCGCTTTGGAAAAGCGGCGACGCTGAAGGCGCTCAGATAGTCGGCGGTGCGCCCGCGCACGAACCCGGTGGGAATGAACACATGATCGGCCACCCCTAGCCGCGCGGCGAGGCGGACGAGGTTGGCGGACCCCTTGCCGGCGCCGCAGAAGAAGACGGCCGCCCGCGGCTCGGCCTTGTGGATGGCCGGAAGCGCGCGCACCAGGTCGGCGAGGCCTTCGTCGTCGTCGATCGCCTCGAAAACTCCGATCAGCCGTTGATCGGACAGGCCCAGCTCATGTCGGACCTCATTGACGCTTTCCGCCGGCGCGAGCGCGAGATCGTCGGGCAGGGCGTCCTCGATGATCATGGGATGGTCGATCAGCCGGCGTTCCACCAGCTCGTCGGCGACGGCCTTGGAACGGACGATCACCTGATCGGCCGCCCCCAATGTCTCGGCGAACAAGGAGAGCCCCGAACAAAACCGTTCGCTCGCCTCCCACGACGGGCCAGTCCGATCCCCGAAGGCCGGCGCGGCGGCGACATCGAGGGTGGTCTTGGCGCCTTTTGCCCGAGCGGCCCACAGAGCCGCCGTCGCCAGCGGCGTCCCGGCCATGGCGTGCACATGAGTGATATGCCTGCGGGCGAAGACACGCGCCAGATTCCCGCTCGTTTCGGACACGAACGCATCGAAGGCTTCCAAGGAAGCGTCGCTCGGCGCCAGCCGTACGGCTGTCGCGGTCCCCACGGTTTCAAGGACCGGCGAGCCGTTACCGTTCGCCGGATACTGATAACCTGGTGGCGTGACCAGAAACGCCTCGATCCCCGCGTCGTCGGCCGCGCGCAACACCGCCTGGGCCCTCAGGGCGACGGCGTCGCCGTGCTGGGGCGACGCCCGGGGCGTGACCACGGCGAGCCTCGGCCGCCCGCCGGGCCTGTCCGCCGCGCGCGGCGGCGGCGCCATCGGGGCGACGAGTTGGCTTCGGTGGGCGAGGATGACGTCGCGCCGCGCCAGGTCGGCCGGGCTCGACATCAGCCCGCCGTCCATTTTCGCTAACAAATCCGCCGGCGCCATGACCTGGCCGTGATCGAAGAGGGCCATGACCAGGGCGCGCAGGCGCGGCTCCCTCGGATTCAGCCCGGCCGCTTCGAGGCCCAGCCCGCCCGCGCGGCCGGGATGGTCGGCCAACCCCGCCAAGGCCAATTCGACCAGGGCGCGGGCCTTCTCCTCGGCGTGGCGTTCGGGCATGCCTCGGACATGGGCGCCCGCGGCGTCGAGCCCATGATTGGACAGGACGTTGACCGCCTCCTCCACATAGCGCAACCGCTGGGACACCCGTTGGCGGTTTTCGACCGAGGGCCCCGCGTTTCCCCGCTTTTCGCGATAGGCCCGGCGCAAGGCGATCAACCGCCGGGGCAGGCTGCGAAGGCCTTTCCACGTGCGCGCCGAGACGATCGCCTCGCCGATCCGATAAATGAAGGTCTGGCGGACGTTCCCAAGCTGACGCTCGGCCTCGGCCAGGAGGCTGCGCATCTCGACGATTTCGCGGTCCAGCGCGCGGCGGCTTTGCCGCTGGTCCTCGATCGCGTGAAGCGCTTGGCCCAACTGCCCCTCCAACCCGTCCGCGCGCGCTTCCAGGCGCGAGAGGCGCCGCGTCAGTTCGGCGTTTTCCGCCCGGAGCCGGGCCGCCTCCTCCGCGATGTCCGGGTTGACCTTGGGCGCCGAATTCGGGCTTGCGGCGCGTGACGCATCGTTCCTTCCGCCTGTCATGCCACGTCGCCACACCCTGGGCCGAACCCGCGATTCCCCCCGCGCTCTGTGTTAGACCTTGTCCCGCGGCGACGCAAAAGCGGCGCGGCCCGGAAGGGTGAAGGCTCTAGCCTGGCTTCGCTAACGGCCCATGTTCGCGTGGCGTCGGCGCCAATCCTCCACATAGGCGAGGCGCAGGTCCAACCCTTCGCCGGAAAAGCCGGTCGCGGCCGAATTGCTCAGCGACCCTCGCGCCCACGACGCGACGATCCCCACCTCGGAGGTCCGGGGCGCCGCGCGCCGGCCAAAGCGTCCGTCGAAGCGCGCGAGCCACTCCGAATCGGCGCCCACGATAACCTCCTCGAACGGTCCGGCCGCCCGCATGGCCTCGGACCGCGCCAGGGCGGTGATCGGGCTCAGCCGGACAAAGGGGAACACCCGGGGGCTCAGGGGATGGCCGTCGCCATCGACCCGGAAATGCCGGCAGAGCGTGAGGCCCTTGTCGTGCCCAAGGGCGCGGACTTGACGTTCCAGCCGCTGGGGATGGGCCCAGTCGTCCGCGTCGTGCAGGGCGATGAACTCTCCGTGCGCGGCGTTCACGCCAGTGTTGCGCGCGCCGTAGGCGCCGGGCGTTGCGCGGTTGGAAAGAACCTTGATGCGTTTGTCCTGATTTGCCAATTCGCGCGCCAGGACGAACGTGTGGTCGTCGGACCTGTCGTCGACGATGAGCAGTTCAACATTGCGCCAAGTCTGGGCCGTGAGCGAGCCGATGGAGAGGCGGAGGGTCGCCGCCGCATTCCGCGCCGCCATCACGACGGAGATCAACGGCCCCTCGACGCCGGCTGGAACCCGCGCCTGGGCGAAGGCGCACAAGGTGGTGGGTCGATCGATATCAGGGCGCAGGGGCGGAGCAAGACCGTCCGCCGCGAACCCCCGGTTGAGGGCGCCGCGGGCGCCCAGCCAGTTGCCGCGGCGCGCGGCGATCGCGCCGGCGAGGTAGAAGGTTTGCTGGGAGGGTCGGGCGAGTCGGACAAGGCGTTCCGCCAACTCGACATCCCCAGCGGCGAACGCGCACGCGGCCCGGTCGACGTGATCCTCCGCCGGCAGGAGCGAACAGGCCCAAAGCGGGTCGAAGGGGGCGGCGCGGGAAGCCAGGACGCGGCGCTCCCGGGTGGAAAGCGCCGGGCTCGCCGAATACATCTCTCGGGCTCGGCTCGTCGCGCCGATTTCCGCGGTGGCGACGATCCTGGCCGCGTGCTGCGCCGGGCTTCCGCCGTGGGTGTGCAACGCCAGCTTGGGCAGGCCAAGGAGCGAAAGCACGACGGGATCTTGGCCGGCGGCGCGAAGCGCGGGCGCGCCTAGGCACGGGCGGCGGCCCGGCGCGCCGCCCACCGGCCCAACCCGCCGGGAAAGCGTGGCGCGAGGCCAAGGACACCGTCCACCCAACTTTCGTCGCGGCGGGGCTTGCGCGCCACCGCTAAGGTCAGCGCTTGACGAGGAGCGGCTCGTCGCGAATCGCGCCTAGCCGAACCAGCAACGCCGTCAGACCCGGTCGCCGGCGGGGCGTGGGGTTGGTGAACACCATGAACCGGCCATCGGGTCCCAGATCAAAGGCAAGCCGCGGCGCCTCGAATCCGGCGGCGGCCAACATATCCAGGAGGTCGGCGATCTGCCGCCTAGTGGACCGCCGAGTGTAAAAACGCTGCACGTCGATCATCACCGCGCCGAACGCTCGCAGGCCGGCGATGAAGCCTTCCTGCTGCTCCGGTGTGGCCGATCCCAGAAGATTGGTCACCAGGGCGACGCTTGTGGCGAGATCGCCTTTCCTCCTCAAGGCCTTGGGAAAGACGCCCCTGACCAGGCGCGACGGGCGCCCTGCCCCTTTCAGCTCTTCCATGATCACCGTGGCGATGGCCTTGGCGGTCGTCAGGCGCGCTCCGTTCCGCTCCAGTCCGATCGCGTTCACGCCGCGCGCGGCCAGCAGGGAGGTAAGGAGGCCCAAGCCGCAGCCGATTTCATAGACGCCGCGCGCCCGCGGCAGCCATGCGCCGACGAACGCCGCGCAGAGGACCTCCGAGGGCTGAAGCAACACGCCCCTTTCCGCCCTCGAACCATAGAAGTTGGTGACTCCGGACGCCACCGAGCCCAGTTCGGCGGATCGAGCCCTAGCGACGCGACTGGCGATCAGATTGATCTTCACGACATCCCGGGCCGCCATCAGCTCGGGAAGCTCCGCGGCAGCGTCGATCATCGCCTCGTCGGCCGTATCGTCCGCGTCGGCGGACATCGTTGCGTTGAGAGGGACAACGTAGGCGACGGCGGGGGACCTTGCCGCGCCGCCAAGCCGATCAGGGGCCTCGCCGGTCGTCCTCTGGGGATCGACAACCGAAAGCGCCGGCAACGACACCGGGCGTGGCGCGAGGGGGGGCGGTGGCGTTCGCGCCCCGTCGGGAGTCATGAAATCGACAGTCAGTCCGATGGGCTCCATGGCGGATCCGGTACGCAGGTCGAATTCCTCGATGAGGTCGCGTTTCGGGGGTGGGGCCGCGCCAAGAATCCGGTCGTAGATTTCCGAGGCGGTTTGAAAGTCCACGTCCAGCCCCGCGCCATCCGCCGCGTCGAACAGCGTTCGAAGCTCCGCCTGCACTCGGGGATCGGCTTGCGGCGTCGGAAGTCCGTCGGCCTTCCAATAAAGAGGGTTGAGCGAGTGGCAGTGGGTCTTGAGGAATAGCACGCCGTCGATCACCACGGCGTTGCGAGCATGGTCCAAGGCGGTGAATTCCGGAGTCTTGAGCCGGCGTTCCACCGACGGGGAATAGGTGTCGATGGAACACGAGCCATGGGTCGTGGCCGACGCCCAGATGAAGAAGCGACCCGCGGCCGAGGCGCCCGCGCCGGCCGCCTCCACCGGATTGGCCAGTGGCGAATCATAGCCTTTGGGTTGCGCGACCGGGTCGACCAGATAGGGAACATCGATCCGCGAATCCACATGACCGCGACCCGCCGGCTGGGTGAAATCACCCAGACAGCCGTTGCGCTGAAGAAGCTCGATCTCGCGCACGATCGTACACTCGTGCGGATCCGAAGCATTCAACGCCCAGTGTCCGTGCACGAAAAACCAGCGCGTGAGTTCAATCCCGGCATCTTCGCGCACGGTTTCGAGGCCTAGCCGGATGGCAAGTTCCAGACGGGCGTTGTCGAAGGATCGCCCGCGGGGGGTCTGCAGATAGGCGAAGGTTTCTGGATCCCGCGCCGTGTCGTTGTAGGTGAAGTTTTCGTGGTGAAGATGAATCTGGAGTTCGTGCGCCGAGGCCGCGATCGGCCCGATCATGGCCCGACCGATGCGCAGGCTATGCGGGGTGCGTGGCAGAAAACCCAAAAGATCGTCTGGATCGGCGCGTAAAAGTCCGCGGTCGCCGGACACCATGTAGTTGACGTTGGCCTTGTAGAACAGCGAGGCCTTGCGCGCGAAATCGAGCGAAGCAGTCGATTGAAGATAGGCCGCGACGTCGTCGACGCCGCGCTCCATGCCGCCGTCACGGCCGGGCACTTGACGCCAAGGTTCGAAGTGGTCGGTGTGGAAATAGGCGACGGCGCGCACGCCCCGACGTTTCAGCGCATCGCCAATCGTCTCTTGTGAGACAAGGGTGTCCAAAGCCGCGATGGGGAAAGTACCTCCGGAAAACGCGGGGGACGGCGTCACCCCAAGACCGGTGCTGGGCGCACCTGCTGGAACCTTAACCCCAGGCGAGCCCGGCGCCCGAAGCCAGGACCGCGCTTTCGCTCGACTGATAAAACCGCTACCTAAGGGAGACAGGTTATATTGCAGGAGCAGCGCGCCGCAAGCGGATCGATCTTCGTTTCGCCGTCGGGGTTGAACTACGGCACGCGTCACCGGGGTTGTTTGGTTTGTTTTCGTCAACGCATGATGGCCCGACGAGCAGTCCAGGCCCGATTGGCCCAGCGGTGGTCGCCGCCCGGGCGAAACCCCTGGCGAACAGACGTCTTTTGCTCGTCACCGTACCTTCCGGCCCTTTCGGCCGGCGCTTTGCCAGACAGTTGCGGATCGTCGGCGCGGATGTCCTTCGTGTCGTCCTCAACGGCGGCGATTTGGTGAGTTGGGGGCTCACCGACGCTCTGTGGCCCAGAGTTCCCAGGCCTCTGTGGCGGTCGTGGCTGGAGTGGCAGTTCTTCGAGCGCTCGATCACCGATGTGGTGGTCTTTGGCGACACCATGACCTTCAGCGCCGAGGCCCTGGCGGTGGCGCGCCAGAATGGCGTCGGAACCTGGGTGCTCGAGAACGGCTATAACCGGCCCGATTGGGTCACCCTGGAGCCCACCGGGGTCAACGCCTATTCCTGCATGCCCAGAGACCCTGGCGCCTATCGCGATGTGGATATCAGCGTTCACCCGCCCGAAGTGCCTCATGTCGGATTGATCACCCCGTTCCACACGCTCAACATCACCAGCTATTTCACCGGGGTGGTCCTAGGGACACCGCTCTTCCCCACCTACCGCTACCCCTATGCCGTGCCACTCTGGCCGCAGATATTTGGTCATATCCGGCGATATTGCGCCTCCCTGATCCGTCAGCCGGCCTGGGATCGTCTGGCGCTCGATGTGATCGCCGATCCCCGGCCTTTCTTCCTGGCGTGCCTCCAGCGAGAAGGCGACAGTCAACTGCTCGAACATTCCGAGTTGAAAACCAATACCGCGTTCATGACGCGCGTGATCGCCAGTTTCGCCCAGACGGCCCCAGCGGAGTTCCGGCTCGTGTTCAAAAACCACCCCCTCGATCCAGGGGTGGAAAATCTCGAGGCCCGATGCATGGCGATCGCGCGAAAGCATCGGATCGCCGATCGCGTCAGCTTCCTGGAGGGCGGTGTTTTCGCTCACTTGGCGCGGGCGTCGAAGGGTTTGGTCGCTATCAATTCGACGGCCGCATACGCCGCCCTTGGTTTTGGCGTGCCGGTGAAACTGCTGGGCCGCGCGGTGTTCGACATCGAAGGTCTTACCGATCCCAAACCCCTAGAAGAGTTCTGGTCGTCGCCGAGCGCGCCCGATGACGACCTGTTCACCCGATTTCGTCGACGGCTGTCGCTCAGAACTCAAGTCCACGGCAGTTTTCACAATCCCCGGAACCTGAACGGGACGGCGAAACGGCTTGTCGAACGGCTCATCGCCCTCGATCGGGAAGCGGCGCGGGGAAAGGGAGCGCCGGCCGGCTTGCCGAGCCGCGCCAACGAGCGGGGAAGGAACGTCACATCCTTCGCCAACGACCCCGACGGCTCCGTCGCCAACGATCTGAGCGGTTTCCGCCGCTAGCCAGGCGCTCGACGCCCGCCAAACGCCCCGGGCTTTTCGGGGCCCGCTGGAGTGCGCGACGCGAATGTTCTAAGGAAAAACGGCCAGCGCTATCGAGGATACTTTCGAGGATATTAGTTGAAGCCTTTCGCCTCTGAAAATCCGCGGCTTGGTGATCGCCAAGATCTCGAAATGAGTTCGAAAGCGTTCGTGGCCGGCGCGGCGGCGAAAACGCTTACGATCGGTATTTTGGGATTGGGCTATGTCGGGTTGCCACTGGCCGAGGCATTGATATCGACCGGTTTTGGCGTCGTCGGGCTCGACCTCAACCAACGCAAGGTCGAAGCGCTTAGCCGTGGGCGATCCTACATCCGCCACATCGGCGACGCCCGCGTCCAGGCCATGAACGACACCGGGCGTTTCTTGGTCACGTCCGACATAGGCCAGCTTGGCGAAGCCGACGCCTTTTTAATTTGCGTGCCGACCCCGATCAACGCGCACCGCGAACCCGATCTGAGTCACGTGATCAAGACCAGCGAACTGATCGCAAGGGTGTTGCGCCCTGGGCAACTCGTCGTCCTGGAATCGACGACCTATCCAGGGACCACCGAGGAAATCATCAAGCCCATCCTCGAAAACACCACCGGCCTGCGAGCCGGAGCGGATTTCGCCCTTGCCTATTCTCCGGAACGCGAAGACCCGGGCAACCTGGACTACTCGACCGAAACCATCCCCAAGGTGGTCGGGGCAGACACGGCCGTCGAACGCAACATGGCCCTGGCGCTCTATGGCGCCTTCACCCGGACCGTGGCCGTGTCCGATCTGCGTACGGCCGAAGCCGTCAAGCTGATGGAAAACATCTTTCGCCTGATCAATATCGGCCTGGTCAACGAGTTGAAGACGGTTTTCGGCGGTATGGACATTGACATCTGGGAAGTGATCGACGCGGCGAGAACCAAGCCATTTGGATTCATGGCCTTCTATCCCGGACCCGGCATCGGCGGCCACTGCATACCGATTGACCCGTTTTACCTGACATGGAAGGCGCGTGCCTACGGCCTTTCCACGCGGATGATCGACCTGGCCGGCGACATCAGCGCGGCCTTGCCCCGTTCGGTCGTCGAAGCGACCGCGGAGGCGATGGACAACCTGTCGCATCGGCCGCTTTCGAAGTCCAAGGTCCTGATCGTCGGCATCGCCTATAAGCGCAATATCGACGACCTGCGCGAAAGCCCCGCCTTGCCGATCATGCAGATACTCAGGCGCCGCGGCGCTCAGGTGTCATATCACGACCCTCACGTGCCTTCGACGGAACGCGCTCACGCCGAGGGGATCGGAACCATGTTTTCCATACCCTGGACGCGCGAAGCTCTGGCCGGTTTCGATTGCGCGATCATCGTCACCGATCATCATGGCGTCGATTATGAACTGATGCTGGATACCATACCGGTCGTCGTCGACACCCGAAACGCCACCGCCAAGCTGGCGGATCGATACGGGCATAAGATCGTCAAGGCCTGACGGCGGACGATTTTGGGCTACGGCGACCATTGCCGCCTCATCGTCCGCGTGCGGCCAGCCACGACTGGAACATCAACAGCGACCAGACCTTGTGGTCCAGCGACGAGTCGCCGGCCTGGTAGCGTCGCCAGGTCTTCGCGATCGGTTCGGGATTCAGCACGCCCTGTCGGCGAATGAGGGCGGGCGAGAGCAGGCTCTGGGCCCAGTCGCGCAGGTCGCCGGTAAGCCAGGCGTGCAGGGGAACGGAAAAGCCCATCTTCGGCCGATCGATGAGCCTCGCCGGCAGATATCGCCGCAAGACCTGGCGCAGAAGCCACTTCGTTTCTCCGCCGCGAATCTTCATCGACGGCGGCGCGCGCCACGCGAAGGCGGCCACCGAGGGGTCGAGCAGGGGTACACGGGTCTCCAGGCCATGGGCCATGGAGGCGCGATCGACCTTGCAGAGGATGTCGCCGGGCAGATAGTCCACGCTGTCACGCCAGATCATCGCCTCCAGATCGTTGTCGAAGGCCGGCGCCGGCGGTCGCCAGCATGGTTTGCGCGGCCCGTGGGCCTTCAGCAGAGACTCCGGCTTTGCCCAGGCCGTCATGGTCAACTCATAAAGTTCGTCCTGACTGCCCGCCGCGAGCCAGCCGGCGGCCCGCCGGAGGCTGGGTCCCAGCATCCCACGCGAGGTGTATTCCCGGGCGAGGGGCTCCAGGCGCCCCAGGACCGTCTCGACCAGGCCCAGCGGCAAAAGCTGGAGGGCCTTGGCCGCCGGCGCCCGCAGGGGCGCCCGACGGATAGCTCTCCAGAGCCTCGGCACGCCGTCATAGCGGACATAGCCGCCGAACATCTCGTCGCCGCCGTCGCCAGTCAGGCAGACCTTCACATGCTCCCGGGCCATCTGGCTGATCAGAAGAGTCGGGATCTGCGAGGGGTCGGCGAAGGGTTCGTCGAGCATCTCCCCCAGGGCCGGCGCGATGGACCGCACGTCGGCGGCGCGGATGCGATGCTCGGTGTGATCGGTGTCCAGGTGGCGGGCCACATCCCGCGCTTGGTCGGCCTCGTCGAACTCCGATTCGGCGAAGCCGAGGGTGAAGGTCCTCACACGCCGAGGCGACGAGATCGATTGCATCATCGCCACGACCACCGAGGAATCGATTCCCCCCGACAAAAACGCGCCCAGCGGAACGTCCGCCACCATCTGAAGTCTCACGGCCTCGCGCAGCAGGCGGTCCAGTTCCTCGACCGCCGCGCTGGGATCGATGAGGCGGCGTTTTTGCCCGGCGAGCACGACATCGCCGAGGCGCCAATAGGGCGCCGGCTCCGCCGCCGCCCCCTCGCTCCAGCAGAGCAGGCATCCGGGGGGAAGTTTGCGCACTCCCAGATAGACCGAGAACGGCGCCGCGATATAGCCGTAGCGGAAGAACAGCGTCAGGGCGTCGCCGTCGAGATCCAGGCACAGCCCGGGCGCACGCTCGAGAGCCGTCAACTCCGAGGCAAACGTCAGGCCGCCCCCCTGGGTGCTGTAGTAGAGAGGCTTCTCGCCAAATCGATCGCGAGCCAGATAGGCGACGTGCGCTTGCCTGTCCCACACCGCGAATGCGAACATGCCGTTTGCCCGGTCCAAGGCGCCGGCGACGCCGAAGCGCGCGATGGTTTCGAGGAGGACTTCGCAGTCGGACCGCCCCCGCCAAGGGATCGAGCCAAGCGCCTCCACCTCGAGGCGAAGGGCGGGGTGATTGTAGATTTCTCCATTCAGAACGATGACGTAGCGACCGCACGCCGAGACCATCGGCTGGCGCCCCGAGGCGGACAGATCGATAATGGACAGCCTCCGGTGACCCAGCCAAGCGCCGTCCTCGTTCCACATCCCTTCGTCATCGGGGCCCCGATGACGAAGGGCCGCCAGCATGGCAGCCATAACACCCTGATCGGTCCGCCCGCCGGTGGGCCGTATGACCCCGGCTATGCCACACATGGTGGCACGCTCCCGAATTGGCGCGGGCGCGAACGCGGGAGACGCTTCAACCGCCCCGGCTCTTCAAACAGCTGAACCCCCCACGCCGTCGCCGCCCCTATTGGCCCCCGCCTCGGCAGCGCCGCACCCAGTGTTGGTGGATCATGACCTGCTGACATAGCGCGGCATGCCGGCGCGCGGGGTGACGACCGGCCGAGCTCCAGGGCGGGTTCACGGGACGCCGACCGTGCGGGCGCCGAGCGGAGTGGCGCGCGAAGGCATGGCGATGGGGGTAGACCCGGCGGAGCCGGGCCCGATGAAACCGCGCATGCGCCGACAGGTGAGCTGTCCGGGCATGAACCACGTGATGGTGGCCCGACCGGTAGTCACGGGCGCGGTGTGCGTGGCGGTGGTAAGAATGATGATGATGATGATGATGATGATGGTGATGATGATGACGGTGATGGGTGTATTGATGATGATGATGGTGGTGGCGAACGGCGGCCGCGGCGCCGGGCGCGCTCAGCGCTGACATGACAACGCAAAATACGATGGTGATCACCGTCCTGATGGCCGCGGTCATGTCAATTCGCCGGTTCTGGGCTTGGTTCGGGGGTCAGAGGGGGGCGGACGAGCGGGTAGAATTTTCCGCTCATCTTCGGCAGGGCCTCTGAAAGTATGGTTTGGGTCGTCCAGCCTTCGGGCTTGGAGAGGGTCTCGACGGCCCGGGGCTGGCTGTAGAGGATGATGTTTTCCCCGCTGACGCCGAACACCTGGCCACTGACGGATTTGGCGGCGTCGGAGACGAGGGCGACCGAGAACCTCGCCGGCTGGTCGGGGCGGATCGTCTCGGCGATCTGCCTGCGGCGGGCGGCAGAAGCCTCGTCGCGCACCGGCACCGATTGGGTCATGCGCGTCCAGGCCACCGGCGCCAGGCAATTGCAGCGCACGTTCTTGGCGGCGCCCTCCATGGCGATGATCCGTGACAGACCGGCGATGCCCATCTTGGCGGCGCCATAGTTTGTCTGGCCGATGTTTCCCAGGAGTCCGGAGGTGGAGGTGAACAGCATATAGGCGCCGTCCTCCTGGGTCCGGAAGTGTTCGATGGTGGCGCGGCACATATTGAAGGTTCCGCGCAGATGGACGTCGACGACCTTGTCCCAATCCGCTTCGGTCATCTTGTGGAACATGGCGTCACGCAAGATTCCAGCGGGGTTGATCACCGCGTGCAGGCCACCGAAGGTGCTAAGGGCCAGCTCGGCCATGCCTCGCGCCGCCTCGAGCGACGTCACGCTATCGGAATTGGAGACCGCCTCGCCGCCGGCGGCCCGGATCTCCTCGGCGACCGCCTCGGCCGGCCCGGCCGAACCTTCGTCGCCTCCGGCCAAGCCTCCGCCCAGGTCATTGACCACTACCTTGGCGCCTTCGCGCGCGGCGATGAGAGCGCAGTCCCGGCCAATGCCGTTTCCGCCCCCGGTGACGAGAACGACCTTGCCCTCGAGAATACCCATTCCGCATCTCCCCCGGAATCGCCGACGCTTCGCCCTCACGGACTTATTCGAGACGGTCGGCCTTGCGCAAGGCGGGAAACAAGCCGGCCCACAACCCGGTCACGGCCAAGGCCCCCACGCCTCCGAAGAGGGCGGCGCCGACCGGCCCCAGAAACCGGGCCACCACGCCGCTTTCGAATTCGCCAAGCTCGTTGGAGGCGCTGATGAACAGGCCCGATACCGCCGCCACCCGGCCGCGCATGGCGTCGGGGGTCATGAGCTGGACCAGGGTCTGGCGGATGAAGACGCTGAGCATGTCCGCTCCGCCCAGGATCGCCAGGGCAACGAGCGAAAGCCCCAGCGACCGGGAGAGGCCGAACGCCACGGTGGCCGCGCCGAACACGGCCACGCCCGCGAACATCACCGCGCCCGCCCGGCGGCGGATCGGGTGCGTCGCCAGGAACAGGGCGACGGCCGCGCCCCCCACCGCCGGGCCGGCGCGAAGGGCGCCAAATCCCTGTGGCCCCACATGCAGAACGTCCCTGGCGAAGGCGGGCAGAAGGCCGTGGCGCCGCCCAGGATGACGGCCGCGAGGTCCAGCGAAATCGCGCTGAACACCACGCGGTTACGCCAAACATAGGCCAAGCCTTCCTTCACCAGGGCGAGGCGCGACCCCGCCTGGGCCGCCGGCCGGGTGTCGCGCCGGATGAGAGCCAGGGAGGCCGCCGCCATCAAGTAGAGGCTGAAGGTCGCCCCATAGGCGGCGGACGCGGACACCACGATCAGCAGGCCGCCCACCGCCGCCCCGGCGATGGAGGCGAACTGCCAGGCCAGGGAATTCCAGGCTATGGCCCGCGGCAGCAGTTCGCGCGGGACCAGCATCGGCGCCAGGGCCGTGCTGGCCGGCCCGTGAAACGAACGGGCGACGCCGAACAGACCGGCCACCCCCAACAGCAACGGCACCGTCGCGGCGTGAAGCAGCGAGGCGGCCAGCAGGATCGCCACAGCGGCGATTTCCCCGGCATAGCAGATCATCAGCACCCGACGGCGATCGTGCCGGTCGGCGGTCTCGCCGGCGGGGAGAGCCAGCAGCAGCAGGGGCGCGAAGGTGACGAGGCCGATCAGGCTGACGTTCAGGACCGAGGCGCCGATTCCCAGGGAGCGTCGCGAAATGGCGTAGACCTGCCAGCCCATGGTCACGCTCTGGATCTGCAGGCCCAGCCCGCTCAGCCAGCGCGAGGCCCAGAACACGACATAGTCGCGTTCGCGAAGCAGGGGGCGGGCCGATGGCAGGGCGGGCGCCGCGTCGGACATGAGAGGCCATACCGCGCGCCCTTTGGCTTTCGCAACGGGGCCGCGGGTCAGTCGGCCCTCACCCGAACCAATTCTCCGCCCGTAAACCTTCCACGCGACCAAAATCCTTCAAATTTCCGGTGACGACGACGAGCCCCAGGCTCCGCGCGTGGCCGGCGATGAGGAGGTCGTAAGCCCCGATGGGGGCGTCTCGCCTCTCCAAGGTCGCCCGGATGTTGGCCGCGTGCGCCGCCGCGCGATCATCGAAGGCCAGGACGGCGAGGCGCGCGGCAAAACGTTCGACCTCGGGCAGGGTCTCGGCGGGCTTGGCGGATTTCTCCGCGCCATAGACGAGTTCGGCGAAACAGATCGAGGAGATGCAGAGTTTGGCCGCTTCGCTGCTGAACCTGGGACGAAGTCCCGGCGGCCGGTCCCGAAGAACCCGGACGCACAGGTTGGTGTCGAGCATCCAGTGCAGCACGTCAGAGGGCTTCACGGGTCTGCAGGGCCGGCTGGACTAGTACCCGGAATCACAGGCTGCTGATACGTCGGCCTTTGACGGCGCGCTGATGGACCTTGGTTTTTGTCCACGAGAAGGGTTTTGAGTTGGCGTTGTAGGCGGCGATGAAGTCATCGATGTGCTTTTTGAGCTGCTGGACCGAGGTGAAGGAGGCGCCCTTCAGGGATTTGCCTTGGAGGATGGAGAACCAGACCTCGACCTGATTGAGCCAGGAAGCGCTGGTGGGGGTGAAGTGGAAGGTGACGTTGGGGTGGGCTTCGAGCCAAGGGTCATTTTTCTTGTGGGTGTTGAGATTATCGAGCACGACGTGAAGCTCCTGGCCGGGATAGCCGCCCACCACCTCGTCCATGAAGTCGAGGAACTCGACGCGTCGGCGGCGTTTGGTGTGAGCGGCCGTCACCTTGCCGCTGGCAACATCGAAGGCGGCGAACAAGGTCGTCGTGCCGTGTCGCTTGTAGTCGTGGCTCTGGCCGGTCAAAGCCCGGCCGTTGGGCAGCTTCAGATAGCCCTGGGCGCGCTCCAGCGCCTGGATCGAGGGCTTCTCATCGACACAGATGACCACCGCGTTCTCCGGCGGAGCCAGATAAAGCCCGACAATGTCGGCCGCCTTGGCGACGAACTCGGGGTCCTTGCTCTCGCACCAGGACTTGCGCCCCACCAGGTCGATCTTCTGGGCGCGCAGGAAGCGCCAGACCTGTTGCTCGTGAACATCGCCCAACTCGGCGGCGATCAGGCTGCCGGTCCAGCGGGCGAAACCGGCCGGCGGCGGACGATCCAGAGCCGCCAGGATGCGCCTGCCGGTCTGGGCGTCGTATTTCGGTTTGGCGCCCGGCAACGGCTTGCCCGCCAACCCCGCCAAGCCGTCGCGGGCATAGCGGCCGCGCCACAAGCTGACCGTCCGGGGCATCACCCCCACCACCTTGGCGATCGAGCGGGTCGATCGCCCCTCGTCCGCCAGCAGCACAATCCGCGCGCGAAGCACATCGCGCTGTTCCGTCGTCGGCGCGCGAAGCCGCGCTTCCAGCACCAGACGATCTTCCGGCGTCAGCCGGACCAGGGCAGCCTTGAGAATCATCCCAAGGGTGAATCACGAATCACCCCTTAGCGAAAGCGGGTACTAGTCCGGCTGTCGTCGATGGTCGACCCGGTGGTGCGCGACCGGCTGTTCGAGCTCGGCAAGCACCGCCCGGTCTCCTCCGACAAGGCCCGCCGCGACCTCGGCTGGAGCCCGCGCTCCAACGACGACGCCATCGTCGCCACCGCGGAAAGCCTGCTGGCCGAGGGGGTGGTGCGGGCGTAAGTCGGTCGCGGGCTCATGATCAGGACCCCTCCGCGATCATGCGGCGACGGGATATCTGGACATAGGCCAGAGATCGTTAAACCTTCGTCTCCCATAGGTTACATAGTGCGGTGATCGACGTTCTACAGACGGACACGGTCGCTCGATGGTTGACCGACCTGCGCGACCGCCGCGGCGCGGCGCGCGTCGCCGAGCGTCTCCGGCGGATGGCGCTCGGCAATCCCGGTGACGTCAGGCCGGTGGGTGGAGGCGTCTCCGAACTTAGGGTCGACCAAGGCCCGGGCTATCGGGTCTGCGGCGGCTTCGCGCGCCGCCTTTACCAACCCTGGCGGCGGAGGCTCGTCACCGCCTCCGAGCGGGTACACGGTAATGTGGAGTCGAACCGTCGCGACCGGATTGCCGCGTAGTTGCAAATCCTTGCGCAATTCTTCCCGCCCGCCGGCAATTTGGGCCGCCGATTCAGGAGGCGGTGAAATCGCGAAGAACAAGGTATGCGGGTTTCGACGCCTCCATGGTGGCCTCGACGACGGTGTGAGACTGGGTTCGAAATGAGAGGGAGCTGATCGGGCATGCTTGCTTCATGCTGTCCTAAAATGCCATCGATTGCACATTCCGCTACCGCGCATATCGGGCGGACAAATAGGCGGATTTCAATGGTTTGCCGCGCTGGAGCGAGGACACCATCGTCGCCATCGCCGAAAGCCTGCGGGCCGAGGAGGGCTCAAGGCGTAGGGGGCTTCGCGGGCGCGCCCTACGCAGGAGGTTCGGAACCCCCGTTCTTGCTGGGTGGCGTGGCCGGTTTCATATGCTTCAACGCCTTTTCGTGCTCAAGCGCTCTTTGGCCTCTTCCGAGAGCGGATCGGGCCAGCGGTAGATCGCGCCGAAATGTTCAGCGCCACGGCGGCCCGAACAAGCGCCGTCAACGCCTTTTCATCCATCTTGTCGCCCTCATGGAAATCGATGGCGCGCCTGGTGGCGCCTTCGAGGCTGGAGTTGAAAAGGCCTGAAGGGTCCTCCAACGCGGCGCCCCTGGCGAAAGTCATCTTCACGACATTCTTGTACGTCTCACCGGTGCAGATGATCCCGGCGTGCTCCCACACCGGAACCTCTCGCCACTTCCAAGCCTCGACCACTTCGGGGTCGGCCTGCTTGATGAGGCTTCGGACCCGAGCGAGCGTCTCGCCCCGCCAATCACTCTGCTCCTGGATTCTCGTATCTATCAGGTGAGAGGGAGAGGGTCCCCCTTTTGCTTCCCTCGAGCCGCTCTTCTTCATCATACTTGTGGCTTTCTTCATGGTTATTGTCGCCCCATGCGCCACTTGGCGGAATAGGGCAGCACGAACATATACAGGCCGGTGAGCACGAGCAAAGCGAGCGGGAACAGCGGCAAGAAATAGACCCAAGCCGCGGGTTTCTCCCCAACTCCCAAGGCGATGAAGATGCCTATGACGATTGCTGTGAAGGTGATCGACAGCCAGCGGTGGATCTGCCGAATCCAAGCGTTCCAATTCAATGGGACCTCCTCTGAACACGAGCGGAAACGCAACGCGGCATGGTTCAATCTGTCCGCGCCAGAACCTGCTCCAGCTTCGCGAAGAACTGCCGCCACCCGGCCTTTGCGCCGCCGAAGGCCTGCTTCTGATCCGGCTGGAAGCCCGACTGCTCCATGCGCAGGCGGGCGCCCGTGCTCGTCGGGGTGAGCGTGAAGGTCACCACGCTCTTCAGATTGTAGGCCGCGTCGTCGTGCGCATAATTCCAGGTGTAGGACAGCGTTTTGTTCGGCTCGACGGCCAGGACCTCGCAGTCCAACACGCCGCCCCATTCTCCGCGAAGATTGAAGCGATGACCCACGGCCGGATTGAAGTCGTTCTTCATGAGCCACTCCTCGATCAGGTGTGGTTGGGTGAGCGCGCGCCAGATCTTTTCCGGTGGAAAAGGTATCTCCCGTTCGACAACGACGGTGAGGGTTTCGGTCGCGGTATTGGTCATTGGTCCATCCTCTTGAGCAGATCTTCGAGATGGTCGAACCGACTTTGCCAGAAGCCGGCCATCTGGCTTGTCCAGTCGATCAGCGGGGCCAAGGCGCCCAGCCGAGCGCTATAGTGCGTCTGGCGACCTTCGTGGCGGCCGCGCACCAGCCCGGCCCGCTTCAGTACCCCGAGATGCTTTGAAACGGCCGGTTGCGAGACCCCGGCCCGAGCCGTCAGGGCCCCGACCGTCTGGTCTCCGTCGCGACACAGCCGCTCGAAGATGGCCCGACGCGTCGGATCGGCGAGTGTTCTGAAGAGGATGTCGTGGCGCTCTGGCATCGCAATCGATAACCCGTTGGCTATTGACGCAACACATAACCGGTCAGATATATGAGTCAAGAGGGAGAAACGGAGGTCCTTTGGCGCCTTGTCGACGCCGGGCTGGCGCCGCCCAGCGCCTTCCGCGGATAGTCTTCGAAGCGGTTCGGTTGAGGCGAACTAGACCCCGATGACGAAGTGGCGAGGCGCGGACCCTGAAATACGGGGAGGCCTTACAAATCACCCCCCTACTCCCACTCGATCGTCCCCGGTGGCTTGCTCGTCACGTCGTAGACTACCCGGTTCACCCCCCTCACCTCGTTGACGATCCGGGTCGCGGCGCGGGTGAGAACGTCCCAAGGAAATTCGAAGACGTCGGCGGTCATGCCGTCGGTGGAGGTGACGGCGCGCAGGGCCAGGACGTTTTCGTAGGTGCGCGCATCGCCCATCACGCCCACGCTTTTCACCGGCAGGAGCACGGCGAAGGCCTGCCAGATCACGTCGTAGAGGCCGGCCGCTCGGATCTCATCCAGGAAGACGGCGTCGGCCTGTTGCAAAATGGCGATTTTCTCGGCCGTGACCTCGCCCGGGATGCGGATCGCCAGGCCCGGGCCGGGGAAAGGGTGGCGCCCGACGAAGGCCGGCGGCAGGCCGAGTTCCACGCCCAGCGCCCTCACCTCGTCCTTGAAGAGTTCGCGCAGGGGTTCGACCAACTCGAGCCTCATGTGCTCCGGAAGGCCGCCGACATTGTGGTGGCTCTTGATCACCGCCGAGGGACCGCCGGCCGCCGAAACGCTCTCGATCACGTCTGGATAGAGGGTGCCCTGGGCGAGAAAGGCCGCGCCCTCGATTCCGCCGGCCTCGCGATCGAAGACATCGATGAACGCCCGCCCGATGGCCTTGCGCTTGGCTTCCGGGTCCGAAACGCCAGCGAGGGCTGAGAGGAATTCTTGTGCCGCGTCAACGTGGATCAAGGGAATATTGTAGTGGTCTCTGAAGAGTTGAACGACCTCTGCCGCCTCGTTCAACCGCAAAAGGCCGGTGTCGACGAAGACGCAAGTGAGCTGATCGCCGATCGCCTCGTGGATCAGCACCGCGGCCACCGAGGAATCCACCCCGCCGGAAAGGCCGCAGATCACCCGCCCTCGCCACACCCGTTCGCGGATGCGGGCCGCCTGTTCAGCGCGGAAGGCGGCCATGGTCCAGTCGCCGCTAAGGCCGGCGATGCGATGGGTGAAGTTGCGCAGCATGGCGCCGCCGCTCGGAGTATGGGCGACCTCGGGGTGGAACTGGACGCCGTAGAGCCGCCGCCCCTCGTCGGCGATCACCGCGAAGGGCGAGCCGGCCGAGGTCGCGACCACCTCGAAGCCCGGCGGCATGGCGGTGATTTCGTCGCCGTGGCTCATCCATACGGGCAGGCCGTCGCCGACGTCGCCCAGGCCCTCGAGCAGGGGCGAGGGACGGGCGATGCGGATCTCGGCCCGGCCGAATTCCCGCGCGTGGCCGCCTTCCACCTTCCCGCCCAGTTGGTCGACGAGGGTCATTTCGCCATAGCAGATGCCGAGGACGGGCACGCCCAGGTCGAAAAGCCGGGCCGGGGCGGCGGGGCTGTGGGCCTCGTGCACGCTGGCCGGGCCGCCCGAGAGGATCACCGCCGCCGGGGCGAAGGCGTCGAGCATACCGTCCACCCGGTCAAAGGGATGGATCTCGCAATAGACCCCGCTCTCGCGCAGACGCCGGGCGATCAGCTGGGTCACCTGGCTGCCGAAATCGACGATCAGGACGCTCTGGTGGCGGTGCGGGGTCATGGCGAGGGGTTAGAGGAGAATCGGGGCGGGGT
>JACDGF010000209.1 GCA_013815405.1 Caulobacteraceae bacterium
GAGCCGCGCGACGTCGAGCTGGGTCTGCGCCAGATCCCGCGCCAGCCGGTCGCGATCGGCGCCGGCGACGGTGGGGTCCAGTTCGATCAGCAACTGGCCGGCGCGGACGTGGTCGCCGTCCTGCACGTGGATGGTCCGGACCACGCCCGGGTCCAGGGGCTGGATGACCTTGATCTTGCCGGCCGGCAGGAGGCGTCCCGGGGCGGTGGCCAGGACGTCGACCTTGCCGAAGAAGGCCCACAGGGCGGCGATGACGAAGAACACGCCGATGATCGTCGCCAGGGCCCGGCCGGCGGGGGAGGGGGGCGTCTCCAGAATCTCGAGGGCCGCGGGCAGGAACTCGCGCTCCCCGCGGCGGTCGAACTGCTCGACTCCGCGACGCAATATGCCGGTGAAGGCGCTGGCGATGCCGCCGACGACGTTCATGGCGCGACGTCTCCGGACTGCAGGCGCCAGAGTTCGGCGTAGCGGCTCCCCGCGCGCAGCAGGCTGGCGTGGGTCCCGTCCTCGATCAGGCGGCCCTGTTCGATGGTGACGATGCGGTCGGCGCCCCTGAGGGTCGAGAGGCGGTGGGCGATGAGGATCACCGTCCGGTCCTGGGTGATGCGCCGCATATTGGCCTGGATCGCCGCCTCGCTCTCATAGTCCAGCGCCGAGGTCGCCTCGTCGAAGATCAGGATGCGCGGATTGCCCACCAGGGCGCGGGCGATCGCGACCCTCTGCCTCTGCCCGCCGGAGAGGGAGGCGCCGCGCTCGCCGATCACCGTGCCGTAACCCTCGGGCAGGCTCAGGATGAATTCGTGGGCCCCGGCCAGCTGGGCCGCCGCGATCACCCGCTCCATGGGCATGCCCGGATCGCCCAGCGCGATGTTCTCGCGCGCCGAGCGGTTGAAGAGCACGTTTTCCTGGAGCACCACGCCGATCTGGCGGCGCAGCCAGGCCGGATCGACCAGCGACAGGTCCACCCCGTCGATCAGCACCCGGCCGGTCTCCGGCACATAGAGCCGCTGTATCAGCTTGGCCAGGGTGCTCTTGCCCGAGCCGGATGAGCCGACGATGCCGATCACCTGGCCGGCGGGGATGTCGAGCGCGATCTCGCGCAGCACCGGCTGGCCGTCCAGGCGATAGCGGAAGCTGACCGTCTCCAGGCGCACGTCGCCGCGGATCGGCGGCAGCCCCGGCTGGCCGTTCTGGCCGGGTTCGGGGGTGGTGTTGAGGATGTCGCCCAGCCGGTCGATGGAGATGCGGACCTGCTGGAAATCCTGCCACAGCTGGGCCAGCCGCAGAACCGGGGCGGAGAGCTGGGAGGAGATCATGTTGAAGGCGACCAGCTCGCCCACCGTGAGCTTGTTGTGGATCACCAGGCCCGCGCCCAAAAACAGGATCAGAACCATGGTGATCTTGTTGATCAGGGTGGTCGCCTGGGTGGCGAGGTTGCCGACGCCGACCACCTTGAACGCCGACATCACATAGCCGGCGATCTGCTCTTCCCAGCGCCGCTGCATGACCGGCTCGAGGGCCATGGACTTGACCGTCTCCACCCCCGAGACCGTCTCGACCAGGAAGGCCTGGTTCTCGGCCCCGCGCTTGAACCGCTCGTTCAGCCGTTCGCGAAAGATCGGCGTCAGGCCCAGGCTGAGGAAAACGTAGAGCGGCAGGGCGCCGGCCACCACCAGGGTCAGCAAGGGGCTGTAGATGAAGAGGACGACCAGGAAGAGAATCGAGAAGAAGAGATCCAGCGCCAGGGTGATGGCCGAGGAGGTGAGGAACTGGCGGATGGTGTCCAGCTCGCGCACCCGGGCCACCGTGTCGCCCACCCTGCGGGCCTGGAAATAGGCCATGGGCAGGGCGAAGAGGTGGCGGAACAGCCGCGCCCCCAGCTCGACGTCGATGCGGTTGGAAGTGTGGGCGAAGAGATAGGTCCGCAGGCCGCCCAGGACGACCTCGAAGACCGAGAGTATGCCCAGGCCCAGCGCGAGGACTTCCAGGGTCGACAGCCCGCGATGGACGAACACCTTGTCGATGATCACCTGGAAGAACAGGGGAGAGAGCAGGCCGAAGATCTGCAGGAAGAAGGAGCCGATCAGGACCTCGATCAGGGGCGCGCGATATTTCTTCACCGCGTCGACGAACCAGGCGACGCCGAACCGGGTGTAGGGATCGGCCAGGGTCGCGCGGCGGGTCATCAGGATCATCCGCCCCGACCAGGCCTCGGCGAACGCCTCGCGGGCGAGGAGCTTGGGGCCGGCGGCGAGCGGATCCTGGACCAGGACCTTGCCCTCGGCCGCCTTGCCGATCACCAGCCAGGCGCCGTCCTTGAGCCGGCCGAGGGCCGGCATGGGCGCGGTCTCCAGGCGCTCCAGGCTGATCGCCGCGGCGCGGCATTTGACCGGATAGCGCTTGGCGGCGCGCAGCAGGTCCGCCTCGTCCAGCGCCGGCTTGCCGCTCTGATGGAGGATTTCGGCCGCGTCCGCCGGAACGCCCAGCAGCTGCAGGAGGAAGGCGAAGGCGGCGGCCCCCGAATCCATCGGCGCGGCGGGGGGTCCCGCCGGACCCACCGCCGATGTCTTGCCGCCGTCGTCCATCGGCCGCTCTTAACGCAAAGTCCGACGAGATGGGACTCAGGGCTGGAGGCCGGTCCCCACGGCGCGCATCATCAGCCTGGCCAAGTCGGCCTGGCCGGTGGTCTGGGTCTTGTCGAAAATGCGCGCGAGGTGGCCGCGCACGGTGTGGAAGCTCACCTCCAGCTTCGCCGCCGCCTGACGCGGATCGTCGCCCTCTAACAGCGCCAGGGCGACCCGGGCCTCGGCCCGCGAGAGGCCGAAGAGGTCGCGCAGCCTCTGTTCGGGCAGGCTGACCAAAGCTTCCAGGTCGATGACGCAGACGATCACCGCCGGGCCGCCCGTGAACACCGAGAAGCGCTCCGAACGCACCGGGGCCACGGTCACCGACAGCGGCAGGCGCCGTGTCGGGGAGGCCAGGGCCATGGATCCGCCGCTTCGCCGTTCGGCGTCGCTCGTCGCGGCCGCCCCGATCAGGGCCTGAAGCGCCTGGGTGGCCCCGGGCGCGGGCGCGATGAGCCGCCCGCCGGTCACGCTCAAGGCGTCTCCGGCGGCGATCAGGCCTTCGGCGGCGCGATTGAGATGGCGCACCGCCCCGTCGTCGCCCAGCAGGAACAGCCCGTGGGGCGAGTGGTCGAGGATATCGGCCATGCCGGCGTTCAGGAGCCGCGCCGCCGCGACCTTCCGCCCCAGGCGCCAGGCGCGGATGAAATGGGGATGGAACCGCCTCGCCGCGGCCAGGTCGGCCTGGCTGAATCGGCCCCGGGCCTTGGGCCGGGCGATGTTCACCGAGGCCGCGCTGAGGCCGTCCATCGCCAGGCCGATCATGACGAAGGAGTGCATGTCGAAGGGCCGCATGAAGTCGTTGTAGTATTCGGTCCGCATCAGGGCCGCCTTGGGCATCCTGTGCTCGTCGGTGAGGACCAGGGGAACGAAGCGCTTGACCGTCTCGCGCGGATTGTCGATCCGCTGGATGGGATTTCGGTTCGCGAAGTGACCGAAGTAGAGTCCAGGCGCGGCCGGGTCCAGGCGCGCGGTCACCCCGGCGCCGGCGCCGCTCTCCTGGTTCTGGGAAATCAGCGCCGCGCCGCCGCCGCCGATCCTGTCGGCGAACCGCTCCAGCAGGGCGGGCCACAGATCCGGTTCGACCGCCGTCTGGTAGATCAGATCGACGAAGCCGCCGTCGTCGATTTGCGCGCTCATCTCGCCCCGATCCGGAATCCTCGACCCGGCAACCTACGAAAAAGAAATACCTCAAAACAGTCCATATGGACCTATGCGCCCGCGCGCGCCCCGTCCTATCGGGCCTGCTGGGACCGCTGGTCCCAAGGGCCGTACGCGGCGGCCCGGGCGCGGCAATCGGCGAGAGGCGGGACATGACGAAGATTCATTGGAAGACGGCGACCAGCGCCGATTTCAACACGGCTGTCGATTGGTCGACCGGAACCGTGCCTGGCGCCGGCGACGACGCCATTCTCGATGCCTCCGGCAAGACGGCCTACACCGTCACCGCCTCGACCAGCGAAACCGTGGCCAGCATCCAGACCGCCTCGACCGCCACCTTGTCGATCACCGGCGGCACGTTCAGCGCCAGCACCGGCACGGGTTCGGGCGGCAACGCCGGAACCATCCTCGTCGGCAACAACACGATCTTCTCGGTTGGCGGCGCCCTCGCCAACAGCGGCGCGATCAATCTGAACAGCGGCGGCAACACCACCGAGCTGTTCCTTAGCGCCAACACCACCCTGAGCGGGGCGGGCCATGTCACGCTGAGTGACAATGGCCAGAACTTCATCTTCGGGGTCGCGGCGGCGACCAAGCTGACGAATGTGGATAACACCATCTCCGGCGCCGGCCAGCTCGGCAACGGCCAGATGACACTGATCAATCAGGCGTCGGGCGTCGTCGACGCCACCGGCGCCAATGCCCTGGTGCTCAACACCGGATCTCAGATCGTCACCAACGCGGGCCTGTTCGAGGCCACTGGCGCCGGCGGCCTCACCATCTCGGGCACGACGGTGGACGATTCCACCGGGGGATCGATCTTGGCCGCGAACGGCTCGGTGGTGAACCTTGCCGGCGCGCACATTATCGGCGGCACGCTGAAGACCGCCGGCACCGGCGTGATCCAAACCGCTCCCAACGATCGGGGCAGCTTGATCGACGGCGTCTCCTTCGCGGTCAGCAACACCGGCGCTCTCAACGTCACCAACAACGCCTGGCTGACTCTCCAGGGGACGATCAACAACACCGGGGTGATCTCGATGCTCAGCGGCGGCAACGACACCCGGCTGATCGTCGGGGCCAAGAACGCCACCATCAGCGGCGGCGCGGTCGTCCTGAGCGACAACAGCCAGAACCTCATTACCGGGACGC
>JACDGF010000210.1 GCA_013815405.1 Caulobacteraceae bacterium
GAGGTAGTCGTTGCGGTTTGCCCGGTGGCCCCCATTTTCAGCCGGAAGCTTACCTCCCGGAGTCTCCCCATGATCGAACGCCGCCCCGCCGGCGCGCTCGGCCGCTTTCGCAACGACTGGCTGAACGCCCGCTATCACTTTTCCTTCAGCGACTGGCATGACCCGGCGCGGATGGGCTGGGGCGACCTTCGGGTATGGAACGACGACGAGATCGCGGCGGGGAGGGGATTCCCGGCGCACGGGCATGCCGACATGGAGATCATCACCTATGTCCGCCAAGGCGCCATCACCCATGAGGACAGCCTGGGAAACCGGGGCCGCACCGGGGCCGGCGACGTGCAGGTGATGAGCGCCGGCTCGGGCATCCGCCACGCCGAGACAAACCTCGAGGAGGAGACCACCACCCTCTTCCAGATCTGGATCCAGCCGACCTCGCGCGGCGGAGCGCCGTCTTGGGGCGCCAGGGCGTTTCCCAAGGGCGACCGGGCGGGGGCGTTCGTGACCCTGGCCACCGGCCGCGACGACGGCGACGACGGCGCCCTGCCGATCCGCGCCGACGCCCGGGTGCTGGGAGCGACCCTGAAGGCGGGCGACGCAGCGACCTACGGCCTCGCCCCTGGCCGCCACGCCTATCTGGCCGCCGCCAGAGGAGAAATCGACGTCAACGGCGTGAGGCTCGAAGCCCGCGACGGCGCCGCCATCCGCGATGAGCCGATGCTGAGCGTGCGTGCGCTCGTCGACGCCGAGGTGGTGCTGGTCGATACGCGGTAAAGCGGCAATCGCCTCCTTTCTCCATCATGGAGAGGGAGGCGGAGGCGGAGTCAGCGCCAGCGAACAGCTCTCCCCTACCGTCGGCCGGGAGACCGCCACGCGGCTGAGGGCTGGGAAGCGCGGCTTCAGCCGGCCGGCGAAGAACAGGCACAGCGCCTCCAGGGTCGGGCTCTCCAAGCCCGGATGGTCGTTGAGCACCGAATGGTCGAGTTCGCCGGCGGCGGCGCGAAGGGCCAGGTCGAGTTCGCCCAGATCGGCCACCCAGCCGACCGGCGCCGCGGCCGGGCCGCTCAGGGTCGCTTGCACCGAAAAGGAATGCCCGTGCAGGCGGGTGTATGGGCCGCCAGGGGGGCCGCCGGGGAGGCGGTGGGCGGCGTCGAACGTCGCGGTTTTGGAGATCTCGAAAACGGTCTCGGCCATGGCGGGGGCAAGATCACGCTTTGAGGGTCGATTCAATGCGCCGGTCCGGAACGAACCACAGGGCGGCGACGCCGACATAGATCGCGATGGCGATCCAGGGCCTGAAGAACGCCAGGGGAATAGCCGCCGCGTAGAGGGCCAGGCTGACCTTGCCTTACACGTCCGATCCGATGGCGCTCGCCAGCCGCGCGTTGGCGGGGTCGGCGGCGATGATCGAGCGCTCCAGGAAGATATAACCGATGGAGGCCATGGTCAGCACCAGCCCATAGGCGGCCGTCGGCGGGCTGGCGAACTGGGTGTCGTCCACCCAACGGATAACGAACGGAATCAGCGACAGCCAGAAGAGCAGGAACAGATTGGCCCACAGGACCCGCCCGCCGATCCGTTGATGATCGCCACCACCCCATCGGTGAAGGCTTCCGGCCGGCTCTTGCCCATCGACGCCCTCCTTCAGCGAAGGCCCAGGTATTTGTGGGCCTGTATGCTCAGGCGCCAGGCCGGGTGCGCCAGGCAATAGGCCACGGCCGCGGCGGTCGCCGCCGCGCGATCCGGCCCATCCATGGGCTGCAGGAAGAACCGCTCGAAATCGAGGCCCTCGAAATTCGCGGGATCGACGCCGGCCTGGGGATAGACCAGCTTCAATTCCTGGCCGCTCGTCTGGGCCAGGGGCGCGTCGGCCTTAGGGCTTACGCAGATCCAGTCGACGCCGGCTGGGGCGTGAAGGGACCCGTTGGTTTCGATGGCGATGGAGAATCCCGCCATGTGGAAGGCCGCGATCAGGGGCGCGTCCAGCTGCAGCAGAGGCTCGCCTCCGGTGCACACGACCAGCCGGCGCGCGGGACCGCCATCCCAACAGCGGACCGCCGCGGCGGCCAGATCCCGGGCGGTCGCGAATTTCCCCCCTCCGGGGCCATCGGTCCCCACGAAGTCGGTGTCGCAGAAGGCGCACACGGCCGTCGCCCGGTCCGCCTCGCGGCCCGACCATAGGTTGCAGCCGGAAAAGCGGCAGAACACCGCCGCCCGTCCGGCCTGCCCGCCCTCTCCCTGCAGGGTCAGGAAGATCTCCTTCACCGAATAGGTCATGGCGCCAACGACGGCCGGCCCAGCGCCGTCCAGTCGTTCCAGCCCTTGGCGCGCAGGCCGCAGGCCGGGCAGGCGCCGCAGCCGTAGCCCCACGGATGACGCGCGTCGCGCGCGCCCAGATAGCAGCTGTGGCTGTGCTCGACGACGATCTCCACCAGGGCCTCGCCCCCCAGCCCCTTGGCCATGGCCCAGGTCTGGGCCTTGGTCTGGGCCATCAGCGGGGTGAGGATCGCAAAATCCCGCTCCATGCCCAGGTTAAGGGCGCTCTCCATGGCGTCCAGCGTCGTGCGCCGGCAGTCCGGATAGCCCGAATAGTCGGTCTCGCACATCCCCCCGACCAGGGCCTCGAGGCCCCACCGGTCGGCCAGAGCGGCGGCATAGGTGAGAAACACCAGGTTTCGCCCGGGCACATAGGTGGAGGGCAGCCCGCGCTCGGTCATGCCGATGGCGTGCTCGGCGGTGAGCGCGCTGTCGCCGATCGCGCCGAAGCCGCGGATGTCCAGGATCCGGTCGTCGCCCAGCCGCGCCGCCCAATCGGGAAACTGGCGGGCGATGGCCGCGCGCAGGACGGGGCGCGCCTCCAGCTCCACCGCGTGCCGCTGGCCGTAGTCGAAGCCGACGGTCTCGACCCGGTCATGGCGCGCCAGGGCCCAGGCCAGGCAGACGCTGGAATCCTGGCCGCCGGAGAACAGCACCAGGGCGCCATGAGGGGAGGAAGCCATGGCGGGCTTTCTATACGAGGGGGCGAGGTCAAGGAATTGAAACGCCGGCCGCCTTGGCAAGGGCGGGCGCCGTCGCTATCTCCCGCGCCGGCTTCCCCTAAATTTCGAACCGATCGCGGAGCGCGCATGGCCGCCCAGTATATTTTTCAGATGCAGGGACTCTCCAAGACCTTCGCGGGCGGAAAGAAGGTGTTCGAGAACATCTGGCTGTCCTTCTATCCCGACGCCAAGATCGGTGTCGTGGGCGTGAACGGCTCGGGAAAGTCTACCCTGCTGAAGATCATGGCCGGCCTCGATACGGAGTTCAACGGCGAAGCCCGGGCCGCCGAGGGAACCCGGATGGGCTATCTGGAGCAGGAGCCCCGTCTCGACCCGGATCTCGACGTCTGGGGCAACGTCATCGCCTGGTGCGAAGGCAAGCGCATCTTCGATAGGTTCAATGCCGTCGCCGCCAAGCTCGGCGAGGACTATTCCGATGCGCTGATGGAGGAGATGACCAACCTCCAGGAAAAGATCGATGCCGGCGACCTGTGGGACATCGATTCGAAGATCGAAATGGCCATGGACGCCCTGCGCTGCCCCCCCGACGACTCCGGGGTGACAACCCTTTCGGGAGGAGAGCGCCGCCGCGTGGCCTTGGCGCGGCTGCTGCTCTCCAAGCCGGACATGCTGCTGCTGGATGAGCCGACCAATCACCTGGACGCCGAATCGGTCGCCTGGCTGCAGCACCATCTGGAAGCCTTCCCGGGTTGCGTGATCCTGGTGACTCACGATCGCTACTTCCTCGATTCGGTAACCAAATGGACGCTCGAGCTGGATCGCGGGAAGGGCATTCCCTACGAGGGAAATTATTCGGCCTGGCTGGAGCAGAAGGAAAAGCGCGTGCGCCAGGAGCAGAGCGAGAGCGAGGCGCGCCAGCGGGCCATGGCGCGGGAACTGGAATGGGTTCGCTCCTCCGCCAAGGCGCGCCAAGCCAAGTCCAAGGCCCGGCTGGCGGCCTATGACGAGATGGTCAACCAGCAGGAGCGGGAAAAGCAGAGCTTTGCGACCATCCAGATTCCGCCCGGGCCCCGGCTGGGCCAGCTCGTCATCGAAGTGGACGGGCTGGAAAAGGAATATGGCGACAAGGTCCTGTTCAAGGGCTTGTCGTTCAAGCTCCCGCCCAACGGGATCGTCGGCGTCATCGGACCTAACGGCGCCGGCAAATCCACCCTCTTCAAGCTGATCACCGGCCAGGAGGCGCCCGACGCCGGGGCGGTCCGCTTGGGAGAAACGGTCAAGCTCGCCTATGTCGACCAGAGCCGGGACGTGCTGGATGCGAAAAAGACCGTGTGGGAGGCGATCTCGGGGGGCCTGGACGTGATGAAGATCGGCGCGCGCGAACTCATCAGCCGCGCCTATGTCGGATCGTTCAATTTTCGCGGCGGCGATCAGCAGAAGAAGGTGGGCCAACTCTCCGGGGGCGAGCGCAACCGCGTCCACCTGGCCAAGACCCTCACCGAGGGGGGAAATGTCCTTCTGCTGGACGAGCCGACCAACGATCTGGACATCGAAACCCTGCAGAACCTGGAGGACGCGCTCGAACAGTTCGCCGGCTGCGCCGTGGTGATCAGCCACGACCGCTGGTTCCTCGACCGGCTGTGCACCCACATCCTGGCCTTCGAGGGCGACAGCCACGTGGAGTGGTTCGAGGGCAATTTCGAAGCTTACGAGGAAGACAAGAAGCGCCGCCTCGGGGCCGACTCCCTGATTCCCAAGCGGATCAAGTTCCAGAAGTTCGCGCGATAGCGAGCCCGAGGGGCCGATCCGCCGCCGGGCGGACCGGACCCCCTGTCTAGGCCTGGACGCCTAGGCTATTGGGGCGGATTGGGCGGAGGAGGGGCGGTATCACCGCCCGGAGGGGGCGGCGGCGCGGTGTCCCCGCCGGAAG
>JACDGF010000211.1 GCA_013815405.1 Caulobacteraceae bacterium
GGTAAGACCGAAAACGTGGCGCCGAGCCGGCCGGCGCCGGCTTCGATCCCGGCCGACAAGCCCGCCCCCAAGTCGCAAGCGGTCCCGACGCCCGCGGTCGCCGCTCGACCGCCAGCCGTTTCGCGCGTCGCGGGGTCCAAGCCCCTGGCCTCGCCCTCCGTCCGGCGCCGCGCCCACGAGTTGGGCGTCTCCCTGCAGTTTGTTCCGGGGACGGGCCCGGCCGGCCGCGTCGAGCCCGAGGATCTGGAGGCCTTCCTCGCCTCCGACGCCATAGACGGGCCACCGCAAGGCCCCTCGACCCTGGCGCGGCGCGAAGGGGTCGAGGAGATCAAGGTCATCGGCCTGCGGCGCAAGATCGCCGAGAAGATGCAGGACGCCAAGCGCCGCATCCCCCACTTCGCCTATGTCGAGGAGATCGACGCCACCGAACTCGAAGCCTTGCGCGTCCATCTCAACGCAACCAAGCGCCAGGATCAGCCGAAGCTCACCCTTCTGCCGTTCCTGATCGTCGCCCTGGTCCGCGCCCTGCCGCGCTTTCCCCAGATCAACGCCCGTTTCGACGACGACGCCGGTATCGTCCACCGCCACCATGCGGTGCACGCCGGGATCGCCACGCAGACGCCGGGCGGTCTCATCGTCCCGGTCGTTCGCCACGCCGAGGCTCGCGATGTCTGGGATCTCGCCCGGGAAATCGCCCGCTTGGCGGCGGCCACGCGCGAGGGCAAGGCCGGGGCCGAGGAGCTCAAGGGCTCGACCATCACCGTCACCAGCCTGGGCCCCTTGGGCGGGGTGGTGACCACTCCGGTGATCAACCACCCCGAGGTGGCCATCATCGGCCCCAACAAGATCATCGAGCGCCCGGTGGTGCGGGACGGCCAGATCGTCGTTCGCAAGATGATGAACCTGTCGTCATCCTTCGACCACCGGGTGGTCGACGGCTATGACGCGGCCGCCTTCATCCAGGTGGTAAAAGGGCTTCTCGAACATCCCGCCACCCTGTTCATGGACGGCGCATGAGCGAGGCGATCAAGGCCAAGGTCCTGGTGGTCGGCGGCGGGCCGGGCGGTTATGTGGCCGCCATCCGCGCCGGGCAGTTGGGCCTGGACACCGTCCTGGTCGAGGCGGACCGCCTGGGCGGCACGTGCCTGATCCGCGGCTGCATCCCCTCCAAGGCCCTCATCGACGTGGCCGCCGAGTTCTACGCGATGTCCAAGGCCGCCGGCGGCGCCCACCGGGGACTGAGCCTGGGCGGGACTCCCACCCTCGATCTCGCCCAGACCCTTCGCTGGAAGGATGCGGTGGTCGATAAGCTGAACGGAGGCGTGACGGGCCTTTTGAAGCGCGCCAAGGTCAGGGTCATCTGCGGCTGGGCGACGTTCCAGGACGCCAAGACCTGCCAGGTCCGCACTTCCGGCGAACCGGTCACGATCACCACCGAACACGTCATACTCGCCAACGGCTCCTTGCCCGTGGCCCTCCCATTCCTGCCCTTCGGCGGCGATGTCATCTCCTCGACCGAGGCGCTGGACCTGGCCCGGCTCCCGGGAAATCTGGTCGTCGTCGGCGCCGGCTATATCGGGCTGGAATTGGGATCGGCCTTCCGCAAGCTCGGCTCGCAAGTGACCGTGGTCGAGGCGCTGGACCGGATCCTGCCGCTGTTCGACGCGGAGCTGGCCGCCCCGGTGGCGCGCTGGCTGGAAAAGTCCGGCGTCGTCCTCCACCTGGGCGCCCGCGCCAAGGGGCTCGAGACCAAGCGCGGGCGCCACGCCCTGATCATCGAAGACAAGGAAGGAACCGAACGGCGCCTGGACGCCGACAAGATCCTGGTCACCGTCGGCCGGCGGCCCAACACCCAGGGCTGGGGCCTGGAGTCCATGGCCGTCGACATGGCCGGACCCTTTGTCAAGGTCGACGAGCGGTGCGCCACCTCGATGAAGGACGTGTGGGCGATCGGCGACCTCGTCGGAGAGCCGATGCTGGAGCACAAGGCCGCCGCCCAGGGCGAGATGGTGGCCGAAATCATCGCCGGCGAGCGACGCCGCTTCGATCCGGCCGCCATCGCCGCGGTCTGTTTCACCCAGCCGGAGATCGTCAGCGCCGGACTGTCGCCCGACGAGGCCAAGGCCGCCGGGGCGGACCCGATCGTCGGCGTCTTCCCCTTCAGCGCCAACGGCCGGGCCCGGGCCCTGGATGTCGCCGAAGACGGCTGCTTCGCCCGCGTGGTCGCCCGGCGCGACGACCACCGCCTCCTCGGCCTCCAGGCCGTCGGCGACCACGTCTCGGAACTCTCCGCCGAATTCGCCCTGGCCCTTGAGATGGGCGCCCGCCTCGAAGACCTCGCCGGAACCATCCACGTCCACCCCACCTTGAGCGAAACCATCCACGAAGCGGCGCTACGGGCGCTGGGGCGCGCGATTCATATCTGAGCTGCAGCCCGCCTCCACGAAGCGGCGACCCCAAAGGCGTCGGTGGCCGGATGCCCGGCCATGGCCTGCGGGCCTACCGCTCGCCAGCGGCCCTTGCGCCCAGGCTAAAACCTCAGTCGGGCCAGCAACGTTTGCCGTGGGGGCCCAGATGGGTGCCGGGCGGGCAGGGGCCATAGTCGCTGGCGCAGGCGCTCAAAGTGAAGATGACGGCGATGGCGACGAGGGAGTTCACGAGAACGCGCATGGGATGAAGGTCTCCAGGGGGTGCGGCGTTGTCAATCGTCCCACTACAAGTGGCAAACGGCGGCGGGTCAAGCCCGACGGCTCGCCACGCCGCCCCCATTAAAGCCTTGAATTGGGCGCACTGTCGGGGCACACGCAGCGCTTGTCGCCGAGCCTTCGTCGGGGGCGCGAGATCGCCGGCCGCGATCGATCGCGACCGGTAGGCATAAGGCGCGCCGTCGCGTTCCGCCTCCTGGCCCTTGAAGACCGAGTCCTGAATGTTTTCGTCCCTGTTCGGCGTCATCTCCAACGACATCGCCATCGATCTGGGCACCGCCAACACCCTGATCTACATGAAGGGGCGCGGCATCGTGCTCAACGAGCCCTCGGTGGTGGCCCTGCGCACGGCCGGCGGGCGCAAGACGGTCTATGCCGTGGGCGCCGAGGCCAAGATGATGCTGGGCCGCACGCCCGGGCACATGGAGGCCATCCGCCCGATGCGCGACGGTGTGATCGCCGATTTCGAAGTCGCCGAGGAGATGATCAAATACTTCATCCGAAAGGTGCACAACCGCAAGGGCTTCGTTAACCCCAAGGTGATCGTCTGCGTGCCCTCCGGGGCCACGGCCGTGGAACGCCGGGCGATCAACGATTCCTGCCTCAACGCCTCGGCCCGGCGGGTCGGGCTGATGTACGAGCCCATGGCCGCGGCGATCGGTGCGGGGCTGCCGATCCACGAGCCGACCGGCTCGATGGTGGTGGACATCGGCGGGGGCACCACCGAGGTGGCGGTGCTCTCGCTCTCGGGCATCGTCTATTCGCGCAGCGTCCGGGTCGGCGGCGACAAGATGGACGAGGCGATCATCAGCTACATGCGCCGCCACCACAACCTCCTGATCGGCGAGACCACGGCCGAGCGCATCAAGAAGGAGATCGGCACCGCCCGGCCCCCCGAGGACGGTCATGGCCTCGCCATCGACGTCAAGGGCCGCGACCTTATGCAGGGTGTGCCGCGGGAGGTGCGGATCAGCGAGAAACAGGCGGCCGACGCGGTCGCCGAACCGGCCAGCCAGATCATCGAGGCGGTCAAGGTGGCCCTGGAGGCGACCCCGCCGGAACTGGCCGCCGATATCGCCGACAAGGGGATCATGCTCACCGGCGGGGGCGCCCTGCTTCGGGGCCTGGACCTGGAGATCCGCGACCACACCGGGCTGCCGGTGACCGTCGCCGACGACCCGCTCTCCTGCGTCGCGCTGGGCTGCGGCAAGGTGCTCGAACACCCCAAATGGATGAAGGGCCTGCTCGAATCCAGCCTGTTCTAGGCGCTCGGCCTTTGGAGGCTTTCAGGTGTCCCTGCGGGACGGACCCTTGGGCGAGATCAAGCCGCCGATCCTGTGGATGACGGGGGTGGTGCTGGTGGTGTCGGCGCTGGCCGCCGCCGCCCTGCTGATCGGCGACCGCCGGGAAACGGCGCGCTCGCGGGCCTATGCCGCCACGCGCGGGGCCGCCGAGTCGGTGGCCGCGCCGGTGGGAAGCGTGCTCGAGGTTCCGATCCGCTGGATCGACGGCGGCCTGGGGCTCGCGCGGGACTACGTCATGGCCGGTTCACAAAATCGCGGCCTGAGGCGACAGCTGGCCGGGGCTTTGGCGTGGCGGGACGAGGCGCTGGCCCTGCGGCTGGAGAACGCCCGCCTGCGCGCCCTGGCCGGCGTGAGGACGCGGCCGGCCATGCCCATGGTGCTGGCCTGGACGGTGATCGACGCGCGGGGGCCGTTTTCGAATTCGCGCCTGGCCGACGCTGGCACGGCGCGGGGCGTCTCGGAGGGCAATCCGGTGCTCGGCGAACATGGCCTGGTCGGCCGGGTGACGGGCGTCGCCGCCGACGTCAGCCGGATCATGCTGCTCACCGACGCGGAAAGCCGCACCCCGGTGCTGATCGCGCGCACCAATGGCCGCGCCATCCTCACCGGCGACGGCGGCCCCAATCCGGCGCTCGCCTACCTGAGAACCCACGACCCCTTGCGCGAGGGGGATCGGGTGCTGACCTCCGGCGACGGCGGCGTCATTCCGCGCGGCCTGCCCGTCGGGGCGGCGGTGAAGGGCGCGAACGGCGCCTGGCGGGTCGCGCTGGACGCCGACGCCTCGCCGATCGACTTCGTGCAGATCCTGCTTTTCAAGGATTTCGCGCAGCTCGCCCCGCCCGAGGCGCTCGAGCCGCTGGCCCTTCCCTCCACCGCGACCGAGGCGCCCGAGGCCGGGGCCGCGGCGCCGGGG
>JACDGF010000212.1 GCA_013815405.1 Caulobacteraceae bacterium
CATGTAACGGTTCTGGAAATTGCCGCGGAAGTGCAGCAGTCCGACTTCCGCCGTGGTTCCCGCGAGGCCCGCCGCGACCAGCGCCGCCAAGGCCCGGCCCACGGGAAGGTCGGCGAGGGTGAGGCGGCCCGCGGGCGTGACCCGGGTGTGATCGGCGCCGAGCCCCAGCATCCCGGCCAGCGCCAGCGCCACCGGCGCCCCGACCGGCGCGGCGTAGAACAGGTTTTGCCAGCTGAAGGCGCCTGGCCGACGCAGGATGTTCCAGGCGTGGAAGCCAACCCCGGCGGCGCCGAGCGCCACGGCGGCCCCGTGAATCCCGTCGGCCGCGCGGGCCTTGCGGCCCCGGCCGCGGATCGCGCCGAGGTTGGCGCCCATGAGCAGGGCCGAGATGCCCACCGGCGCGAACATCCCGGGGTTGCGAAAACCGCCCCGCCAATGCTCCATTGCGCTGTCGGCGAATACGGAGAGGCCAAGCAGAGCCGCCGCGCCGCGCAAGGCCGCGATCGGTCGGGGCGGCGCGGCCGTCGTCGAAGACCGGGTGCGTCCGATCGTCAGCGCGACGGCCAAGGCGCTCGCGCCCAGCACCGCCAGGCCGAGCGCGCGCGAGACGACCTCGCCATCGGCCGGCCTGGATGCGGGCGCCGGCCGCACGGCGCCTAGCCCTTCGCGCCCGGAAGCACCGACCCCAGCACCTGCCGCGCGGTTTCGACCAGCATGTGACCCTGGGCGGAATCGCCTTTGCGTAGCGTCTGCATGAACTTCTTCGCATCCTCGAAGGTGATGTGCGGGGGGAGGGGAGGCACCTCCGGGTCGGTCTTGACCTCGAGCACGACCGGCCGATCGCTCACCAGCGCCTCGTCCCAGGCCGCCCCCAGCATCTCCGGGTCATCGACATAGATTCCCTTAAGGCCGATCAGCTCGGCGAACTTCGCGTAAGGGACGTTGGGAATGATCTGCGTCGCCTCGAACTTCGGGCTGCCGAGCATGACCCGCTGTTCCCAGGTGACCTGGTTGAGATCCTCGTTGTTGAACACGCAGCAGATCCAGGTCGGGCTTTCCCACTCGCGCCAATACTTCTGGACGGTGATCAGTTCGGCCATGTTGTTCATCTGCATCGCGCCGTCGCCGACCAGGGCCACCACCGGCCGGCCCGGATGGGCGAATTTCGCCGCTATGGCGTAGGGGACCGCCGCCCCCATGGACGCCAGGCCGCCGGACAGCGAACACATCTGCCCGCGCTTGACCTTGAAGTCGCGCGCGAACCAGTTGGCGCAACTCCCCGAATCGCTGGTGACGATCGCATCGGCGCCCAGGCGGGGGGACATTTCCCAGACGACGCGTTGCGGATTGACCGGGTTGGCCTTGGCCATCGCCCGCTCTTCCATCAGCTCCCACCAGTCGGCCACCTCCTTTTCGATCGTCTCCCGCCATTTCCGCTCGGCCTTGGGCTGGAGCATCGGCAGCAGGGCGCGAAGCGTTTCGGCGCTGTCGCCGTGTAGATTGACCTCGGTCGGATAGCGCATGCCCAGCGAACTGGGGTCGCGGTCGATCTGCACGGCGCGCGCCTTTCCATCCTTGGGCAGGAATTCGGCCCACGGGAAGTTGGTGCCGATCATCAGCAGGGTATCGCAATCGTCCATCATGTTCGACGACGGCGCGGTTCCCAGCAGCCCGATCGTGCCGGTGACGAACGGCAGGTCATCGGGCAGCGCCGCCTTGCCGAGCAGCGCCTTGGCGACCCCGGCCCCGAGCCTCTCCGCCACCGCCACGACCTCGTCGGCCGCGCCGATCGCGCCGGCCCCGATCAGGATGGCGATTTTTTCGCCGGCGTTCAGGAGATTCGCGGCGCGGCGCAGATCGGCGTCGTGGGGGACGAGCCTCGGGCTGGCGTAGCCGACGCCCGACCGTGTGTAGCCGTGTTTCCTCGGCGGAGCCTCGTATTTTTCGAGCTGCAGGTCGCCTGGGAACACGATCGCGCTGACGCCATGGCCCGCCGTGGCGACACGGATCGCCTGGTCGATCATGTGCCTGACCTGGGCCGGGACCATGGCCTCCTGCACATAGAGCGCCGCGTCGGCATAGACCCGGTCGATGTTCAGTTCCTGCTGGTAGTGGGCGCCGCGCACCGGCCGCCCGGCGCCGCCGGTGATCGCCAGCACCGGCATGTGGTCGAGCTTGGCGTCATAGAGCCCGGTCAGCATGTGGGTCGCGCCGGGGCCGCCAGTGGAAAGGCAGACGCCCATTTCGCCGGTGAACTTGGCGTGGGCGCAGGCCATGAACGCCGCCATTTCCTCATGCCGGACCTGGACGAACTTGATCGGGCAACCCGCTTTCTGGAGCGCGGCGAGGACGCCGTTGATGCCGTCGCCCGGATAGCCGAACATCAGCCTGACGCCCCATTCGCCGAGGCGCTCGATCACGAAGTCTCCGACGGTCTGGCTCATTCTTCTTACATCCTCAAGGCGGCGGGAGAAGGCCCGCCTAGGCTAGGCGGAGACTGCGGCCTTGCGCCCCCTCCACCGCTTCGCGGGTCCCTCCCCCCGCAAGCGGGCGAGGGAGGGACTATTCAATCCTCCCATGCGAGCGCAGCGAGGCGGGGGAGGTGGCGCGGCGCTTCTTGGAGCGCCGTGACGGAGGGCGCGCGGGCCCCCCCCCCCGCCGGGCGCCACTAGGCCACGCGGCGCCGGATTCGCGCTTCGGCCAGGGAGACGCCCAACACCCACAGGCACGCCGCCAAGGAGATCAGATCCTTCAGCAGGAATTGGCCTGGCACGGCGGAAAGAGCGAAGGGGCCGTCGAACCCCGGCTGGATGACGCCGGGCGTGCTGAGCATCAGGGTCAGGGTGATGAAGAAGGTCAACAGGCCCATGAGGCCGCCAATGATCGACAGGCGCGGCGAAATGAGGCGCCCGGCGATCAATAGGCCGGTGAGGATTTCGAACACACCGAGGAACTTGGCGCCGCCGGCAATCCCGAAGGTCGCGTGCAGCCAGGAGATCAGCGGGCTGTTCATGATGAAGCCGGCGACACCCGACTCTTCATAAGCCGTGAACTTCAGGCAGCCGAACCATAGGAAAACGATGGCCAGGGCGAAGGTGATCGCCCAGCCTCCGATACTGGCCAGCCGGTCGTCGCCGGCCAGGGCGACGCGCGGCCAACGGCCCGCCGCCACGGTTGCGTCTTTTTCCATCTTAGGCTTCCTCTAGTATGTCGGTTGCAGCGGCATGGGTGGGATGAGCACGGTGTCGATGACGTACACCAGGCCGTTGTCGACCTTCATCGGCGGCTTGACGAGGCGCGCCCCGTTGATGGTGAGCATTCCGCCTTCCATCTTGAACACGATCGGCATGTTGTTGACGGTGGAAACGACGACGGCGCCGTTGTCGGCAAGCCCTTTTTCGATCGCCTGCATCGACAAGACCCCGGTGACCAAGTGTGCCCCCAGCGTCGTCTTGAGCTTCTCGAGGTTGGCCGGCTTCATCAGGTCGTCGAGCTTGGCCTGCGGGACCTTGGCGAAGGCCGCGTCGTTGGGCGCGAAAATCGTGAAGGGCCCCGGGCCGTTCAGAGCCGGAACGACCCCGCCCGCCTTGCTCGCGGCGATAAGCTTGGTGAAGTCCCCGGCCTGCTGGGCCGCGCCCACGATGGTGGCCGCGTGGGCGGATGCCCCGGTCATGGCCAGGGCCGCCAAAATGGCAGCCGTCGTTCGTTTCATTTCGCTTCTCCATTCGCTCGCCAACTCGCCCGCCGCGACGTGCGTCGAAACGCGAACGCAACTGGCGTGCGCCATTGACAGTCGAAGTGGAAACGCTCAGCGGCCGGTTTCGTATGGGTTATACCGTGCGTTATCGTCCTTCAAACGTACGGTTTCTCCTAAAAAAAATGAAACCAGGACCATCGCGCCGACGAATGTCTTGCGGGGTCCTGTTTTCGCGGAGATCGCAAATGGCGATGGACAGCCTGGACCCACTTCTCGTCACGCTAGACGTGGCGGTCGAAGCATTTGCCATCTGTGAGGTCGGACGGGGCGCCCGACTGGTCTGTAGTCCCGTGAAGGCGATGGAAGTTCACTATGTGCTCGACGGGACGATGTACCTGACGACACCGGGCGCCGAGCCGCTGATCTGTGGGCCGGGAAGCCTCGTCATCATTCCGCCGGGGATCGCCCAGATCATCGCGGCCGAGGAGGAGCCAGGCCGCGAAGTGATCGCCAAGGAGAACTGCTCGATGACCCGCGACGGGCTCTTGCTCTTCGACGCGGCGGACGGGCGCCCCGGCGACCTGCGCATTTTCTGCGGGAAAATCATCACCAGCTCCCGTGGCGCCTTGGGCGCCCTCGACAGCCTCACCGAGCCCATCGCCGAGGATTTGAGCGGCGCCGAGATCGTCCGCCATGCCTTCGCGATCATGCTTCACGAGGCCGCCAGCCCCGGGCTGGGCGCCCGTGCCCTGATGGGCGCCCTGATGAAGACCTGTCTTGTCATGGCGCTGCGCCGTTACTTCGACGAATCGGGCCCCCGATCGGCGCTGGTCTCGAGCCTGCGGGATCCACGCCTCGGCAAAGCCGTCATGGCGGTGCTGAACAGGCCCGCCGACCCGCACAGCGTGGCCCTGCTGGCGGGCGCGGCCGGAATGAGCCGATCGGCGTTCGCGCGCGCTTTCAGCGGCTGCTTCGCCATGACACCGATGGAATTCGTCGCGAAGGTCAGGCTGCACCACGCCGCCGAGATCCTGCGGTCGACCAAGGTGTCGATCAAGGTGATCTCCGCGAGCATCGGTTTCGCCAGCCGCAGCCATTTCTCGCGCGCGTTTCGCTCCGCCTACGGGACAGACCCTCGGAGTTTTCGCAAGGGCGTCGCCGCGCCGGCGGCCGAAGCGTGGCCGCCGCCGCGGGGTTCGGCAGACGTCTTCGGGTT
>JACDGF010000213.1 GCA_013815405.1 Caulobacteraceae bacterium
CGCGCGCGTCCGCCGGCTCCTCTCCTATTACCGGCCGCACCTGCCCCTGCTGGCCGCCGACCTCGCGTGCGCGGCGCTGGTCTCCGGGACCGCTCTCTTCCTGCCGCTCTGCGCCAACTTCGTCACCAAGCGCTTAGTGGACCTGCCGGAAGCCTCTGCGACCCTGCAGCAGATCTACCTCGTCGGCGCAGCCATGCTGGGTCTGCTCGCCGTCCAGGTCTTCGCCTCCCTGTTCGTCGACTACCAGGGCCACGTGATGGGCGCGAAGATGGAGAGCACGCTTCGCAAGGAGGTGTTCGAGCACTGCCAGAAGCTCTCCTTCAGCTTCTATGATCGGCAGCGGGTCGGCCAGTTGATGAGCCGCATCACCAACGACCTCTACAATCTGGGCGAACTCTACCACCACGGCCCCGAGGACCTCGCCATCGCGGTCCTGAAGTTCACCGGTGCCGTGGCCATCCTCGCCTATCTCGACGTTCCCCTCACGCTGCTGATCGTGGGCGTCATTCCCCTGGCCGTCTGGCACGCGCTTCATTTCAGCCGCCGGATGGGTCGGGCGCTGCGTCTCAGCCGCCAGCAGATCGGCGTGATAAACGAGCGGGTGGAGGACGCCCTGGCGGGCATCCGGGTGGTGCAGTCCTTCGCGAACGAGGACCTGGAGAACCGGCGGTTCGAGACGGAGAACGCCCGCTTCCTGGACAGCCGCCGCGACGGCTATCGCAGCGAGGCCTTCTTCTCCGTGGGCGCGACCACCTTCGCCCAGCTCATGACCGTCGGGGTGATCGTGGTCGGCGCCGTCCGGGTGGTGCAGGCCGACCTCAGCGTGGCCGACATGCTGACCTTCCTCTTGTGCGTCGGCGTCCTGGTCGATCCCGTCCAGCGTCTGGCGAACCTGGTCCGCCTCTGGCAGCAGGGCTTCACGGGCTTCGCTCGCGTCATGGAGATCCTGGAGACCCAGCCCGACATCCAGGATCGCCCCGGCGCCCTCCAGCTGGTCCGGCCCCGCGGCGCGATCTCCTTCCGCGGCGTCGGTTTCCGCTATGAGGACGACGGCCGGCACGTGCTGGGCAACCTCAGTCTCGACATTCGGCCGGGGGAGTTCGTGGCCCTGGTGGGATCGTCGGGAGTGGGCAAGAGCACCCTCTGCGCCCTGATCCCCCGCTTCTACGAAGCGACCGAGGGCCGGATCCTGCTGGACGGCGTCGACATCCGCGACATCGGCCTCGCCTCGCTGCGGCGGCACATCGGCGTGGTGCAGCAGGACGTGTACCTCTTCGCCGGCACGGTGGCGGAGAACCTGCGCTACGGCCGGCCCGACGCCACAGAGGCGGAGATCGTCGCCGCCGCCCAGGCGGCGAACGTCCACGACCTGATCACCGCCTTGCCCAACGGTTACGACACCGACATCGGCCAGCGCGGGGTCAAGCTGTCGGGCGGTCAGAAGCAGCGCCTGACCATCGCTCGGGCCTTCCTCAAAGATTCGCCCATCCTGATCTTCGACGAGGCCACCAGCGCGCTTGACAACGAGAGCGAGCGTGCGGTCCAGGCCGGGCTTCTCAAGCTCGCCAAGGCGCGCACCACCCTGGTCATCGCCCACCGCCTCTCGACGGTGCGAAACGCCGACCGGATCCTGGTTCTCACCGACCAGGGCGTGGCGGAGGAAGGAACCCACGATGCCCTGATCGCCGCCAATGGCGCTTACGCCCGGCTCTACCGTGTGCAGGCGAGCCTTTAAGTGACGAAGCCCGGCCGCGCCGGGGCGGCCGGGCTCTTGGTCCTCCGCGCCGCTTACGCCGCCCCAACGGCCCTAGCCGTGCCTCCTGCAAACGATCCTCGCCCGGTCGCGGCTCGAAATTTCGGCGGCCTCCGGCGTATGAAGGCCGGCGACGACGATCGAGGAGTTTTGAAGATGTCGCTCTGGCAAGATTTTCTCACCAACCGGGGAAAGGCGATCCACAAGTGGGAGCACTATTTTCCGATCTATGAGCGCCACTTCGCCGGCTGGCGGAACCGGTCGCTGACCTTCCTGGAGATCGGCGTCGCCAAGGGGGGCTCGTTGGCGATGTGGCGGCGCTATTTTGGGCCCCTGGCCCGGATCGTCGGCGTCGACGTCGATCCCAGATGCGCCCGCCACGAAGAGGGCGGCGTTTTCGTCCGCGTCGGCGACCAGTCCGACAAGGGCTTCCTGCAATCGGTGATCGATGAGTTCGGGGCGCCGGACATCGTGCTGGACGACGGCAGCCACAAGATGGGCGACATCCGCGCCGCCTTCGAGTTCCTCTATCCCAAGCTCCCCAAGAACGGGGTCTATATGGTGGAAGATCTCCACACCGCCTATTGGCTGGAATACGGCGGCGGCGTGGACGCGCCCGAAAGCTTCATCAACCTCGCCAAGGCCCTGATCGACAAGCTCAATGCCGACCATGGCCGCGGCGCCGTCCCACCGGACGCCTTCACCCGCGACACCTTCGCGATGAGCTTCTACGACAGCGTCGTGGTATTCGAAAAAGGCCAGGCTTGGCGCAAAGCCGCGACGGAGACGGGGGGCGCGAGGGGCGGGCGCCCTTGAAGCCGTGCAATAGCGCCCGTGGACCGCTCATGACCCGCCATCTCGCCCGTCTCGCCTTCGCCGCCGCCCTGGCCCTGACCGGTCTCGCGCCGGCGCGCGCCGGCGCCCCGCACCCGCGGGACGCCCTGGCCAGCGACATCCCCAAGGGCTTCAAGCCCGACGAGAGCGGGTACGACTATGTCAGGCGCGAGGCGATGATCCCCATGCGCGACGGGGTGAAGCTGCACGCCGTGATCGTCATTCCCAAGGGCGCCCGGGGTTTTCCGATCCTGCTGGACCGCACGCCCTATGACGCGGCCAAGTTCGCCAAGCACGCGGCCTCGCCGCACCTGGCCGCGATCCTGGCGCCCGCCGAGGCCGAGCTGGCGGCGGCGGGCTACATCCTGGTGGCGCAGGATGTGCGGGGCAAATACGGCTCGGAGGGAACGTACGTGAACGAGCGTCCGTTGCGCGGGCCGCTCAACCGGGGCGACATCGACCACGCCACCGACGCCTGGGACACCATCGACTGGCTGGTCAGGAACGTGCCGGAGTCCAACGGCAAGGTCGGAATGACCGGCGTCTCCTACGACGGCATGATGGTGCTGATGGCGCTGGCCGATCCCCATCCGGCCCTGAAGGCGGCGGCTGCGATCAATCCGGTGGGCGACACCTGGCTTGGCGACGACGACTTCCACGGCGGGGCCTTTCGCCTGATCGGCTACGACTATTATTACGAACAGGATTCCGCCCGGGGCGAGGGGGACGGCCCGCCGCGCGGCGCCCTGGACGACTACGATGTCTATCTGCGGGCCGGCTCGGCGTGGGATTTCGCCAAGGCCGCCGGCGTCGACCAGCTTCCCTTTCCCCGGCGCATGGCGGAGCACCCGGCCTATGACGACTTCTGGCGCGCCCAGGCCCTGCAGACCCTGCTGCCCCGATGCACGCTCACCGTGCCGACCCTCTACGTCGCCGGCCAGTGGGACCAGGAGGACATCTTCGGGGCCATCGGCGTCTATGAGGCGGTGAAGGCGGCCGATGTGTCGGGGAAACGCGATTTGCTGGTCATCGGCCCGTGGGGGCACGGCGGGGCGATGGGCGAGGGCTCATCCCTGGGCGCCCTTTCCTTCGACGGCGACACGGCCCGGCATTTTCGCGCGCAGGTCCTCATTCCGTTTCTCGACGCCCTTCTGAAGGACGGCGCGCCGGCCGCCGACATCGCGCCGGTCACCGCCTACGAGACCGGGACCAATGTCTGGCGGCGCTATGCGTCATGGCCGCAAAGCTGCAAGGCCGGTTGCCCATACATGCCCCGCGCCCTCTACCTGCGCCATGGCGGATCGCTCGGGTTCGAGGCGCCGTCGCCGGCGGCCGACGGCTTTACCGAATACGTTTCGGACCCCGCCAAGCCGATCCCCTATCGCCCGCGCCCGATCCGGCCGGTCTACGCCGACGATTCGACCTGGGGCCAATGGCTGGTGGACGACCAGCGCAATTTTTCCGACCGCACCGACGTGGCGGTCTGGACCTCTCCGGCGCTGACCGCGCCGGTGCGCATCGCCGGCGCGCCGCGGGTCCATCTGAACGCCTCGACCAGCGGGACGGACGCCGACTGGGTGGTCAAGCTGATCGACGTCTATCCCGACGAGATGCCCGCCAAGCCCGCCCTGGGCGGCTATCAGCTGATGATCGCGGCCGACATCTTCCGGGGCCGCTATCGCGAGAGCCTCTCGGCCCCCCGGCCGATCGTCGCCGGCAAGGTGGAGGGTTACGAATTCGACCTGCCCAACGCCAGCCACGTCTTCCTCGCCGGGCACCGGATCATGGTCCAGGTCCAGTCGAGCTGGTTTCCCCTCTACGACCGCAATCCCCAGACCTTCGTCCCCAACATCTTCTTCGCCAAGGCGGGCGACTACCGCGCCGCGGTCCAGCGGATCGTCGACGCCGGCCCGGGCGCCAGCTTCATCGACCTGCCGACGACCCCCGCGCCCTGAGGACCCCCGCCTGATTTGACCATTTCAATCCCGCCTGGAGCGGCCTAAAGGCCGGCGCCATGCGCGCCGCGAGGGAAGAACCGGGCCTGGGCCCCGCCGCCCGACGCTTCGGCGGGCTGATGCTGGGCTCCATGGGCGTGGTGTTCGGCGACATCGGCACCAGCCCGATCTACGGCTTCAAGACCGCGGCGCGCCAGGCGGCGCGCGGCGCGATCGGAGAGGCGGAGATCTTCGGGGTCCTGTCCCTGATGCTGTGGGCCCTGATCATAGTGGTCACGGTCAAGTATGTGACCTTCCTGATGCGCGCGGACAACAACGGCGAGGGCGGCATCCTCTCGCTGATGGCCCTGGCCCAGGGCGCCCTGGGC
>JACDGF010000214.1 GCA_013815405.1 Caulobacteraceae bacterium
GTCCGGCGCAACGCGCGGCGCGCGAAGCCGCATCCGCCAAGGGCGCGCAGATCTCCGGGCGGCCCTGGCAGCAGTCCTCCATCAGATGGACCAGCAGCCGGCTCATGGCGTCGTAGTCCGCCGCGTAGACGATCGAGCGGCCGACGCGGCGGCTCGCGACCAGGCCGGCGTTGGAGAGCACGTTCAGCTGGGCCGACAAGGTGTTGGGGGCCGTCCGGAGCGTCCGCGCGATCTCCCCCGCGGCGATCCCCCCGGGGCCCGCCTTCACCAGCAGCCGGAAGATCGCGAGCCTGGCGTCTTGCGCCAAAGCGGACAGGCGTTTGACGGCGAGGATTGATTCCATAGTTCCAATATTATGGAATTATTCATATCCCGTCAAGCCGAAATGAGGCCGTCGGAGGGATAGACGCCAGTCCCGCGTATTTCGGGGGTAGCCTTGTTTCGAAAGCCCCGGCGCGATCCGATGATTTCAGCCTGTTCTCCTCGCCTCGCCCTCGCCCCCGACCGGCGGCGCTTCGTCCAGGGCCTCGCCCTGGCCGGGGGAGCGGTCGCGCTGGGTGCGCCTATCTGGGCGCGCGCCGAGGCGCCGGCGGTAAGTGGGACCCTGATCGGCCCCGACCTCGACCTCACGATCGGTGAACTGCCGGTCAACATCACCGGCAAGGCCCGCCTCGCCACGGCCATCAATGGGTCGACGCCCGGCCCCACCCTTCGCTTCAAGGAGGGGCAGACGGTTTCCATCAATCTCACCAATCACCTTAGGGAGCCGACCTCGATCCACTGGCATGGCCTTCGCCTGCCCGCCGACATGGACGGGGTGCCGGGCCTTTCCTTTCGCGGCATCATGCCGGGGGAGACGTTCACCTACCGCTTCCCGGTCGTCCAGTCGGGCACCTACTGGTACCACAGCCATTCGGGGATGCAGGAACAGACCGGCCTGATCGGCGCGTTGATCCTGGAGCCGAAGAGCCCCGAGCCCTACGCCTTCGATCGCGACTATGTGGTCGTGCTGTCCGACTGGACCGACGAGGATCCGATGACCGTCATCGGCAACCTCAAGCAGCAGGGAAACTATTACAACTTCCACCAGCGTACGTTGGGGACCTTCGCCGACGACGTGAAGCGCAAGGGCTTCAAGGCGACCTGGACCGACTGGACCATGTGGGGCGCCATGCGCATGAGCCCCACCGACATCATGGACGTAACCGGCGCGACCTACACTTTCCTGGTCAACGGCCGGCCGCCGGCGGCCAACTGGACGGGCCTGTTCAAGCCGGGCGAGCGGGTTCGACTGCGCTTCATCAACGGCGCGGCGATGTCGACCTTCGACGTGCGGATACCGGGTCTGCCGCTGAAGGTGGTGGCGGCCGACGGCGGCGACGTCGACCCGGTCACCGTGGATGAATTCCGCATCGGCGTGGCGGAAACCTATGACGTCATCGTCGAACCCGGGGATCGCGCCTACACGCTCTTCGCCCAGGCCCAGGACCGAACCGGCTATGCGCGCGGGACCCTCGCCCCCCGCCCCGGTATGTCGGCGGCCGTCCCCCCGATGGACCCCCGGCCGATGCGGACCATGACCGACATGGGCATGGACGGCATGGGCGCCATGGCCGGGATGGAGGGCATGGACGCGGGCGCGATGGCGATGGCGACCGGATCGGCCGAGGCGCCGGTGGTGGTCAACGCCGACGGGGTCGATCCCGAGAGCCTCGAGGGACAGCCCATGGTCGACAACGTCGCCATGAAGACGCAAAGCCGCCAGGACCAGGCCGGAGACGGCCTGGACGGCTCGGACCGCCGCGTCCTGACCTACGGCGACCTCAGGGCGCTGAAGCCTGATACGAACACCCGGCCGCCGAGCCGCGACATCGAATATCACCTCACCGGCAACATGCAGCGCTGGACCTGGGGCTTCGACGGCAAGAAGTTCTCCGGCTCATCGCCGATCCATATCGAGCTCGGCGAGCGGGTGCGCTTCGTGCTGATCAACGACACCATGATGGAGCACCCGATCCACCTGCACGGGTTCCTGTTTTCCCTGGAGAACGGCCAGGCCGGAGCGGCCCCGCTCAAGCACACGGTCAATGTCAAGCCCGGCGAGCGGGTGGGCTTCGTCTTCACCGCCGACACGCCCGGCCACTGGGCCTTTCACTGCCACCTGCTCTACCACATGGAGAGCGGCATGTTCCGAACCGTGGTGGTGGCGTGAGCGCTCGCGGCTGGAGCGCAGGGGCGACCTTCGTCGCAGCCCTGGCGGCGGGCGCCGTATACGGACAGACGGCCGGGGCCGATCTGGGCAATCCCGCCCCATTCGGCCCCCCGGTCGATGACCGGCATATCTGGGTCCACGGCATGCTCGACCAGTTCGAGGCGCGGGCCGGGGGCGGCGACATCGGCCTGCGCTGGGACGGCGAAGCGTGGGCCGGGCCCGACGAGTGGCGGGTGTGGCTGAAGAGCGAGGGCGAACTCACCCGCGGCCGGGTCGGCGACGGCCAGACCGAGGCCTTCTTCGGCAAGCCGATCTCGACCTTCTTCGATGTCCAGGTCGGGGGCCGCTACGATCTGGACTCCCGGCCCGGCCGTGGCTGGGCGGCGGTCGGCGTCGAAGGCTTGGCCCCGGGCTTCTTCAAGGTCGCGGCCACGGCCTACGCCGGCGACCACGGTCTCGCCGGCAAGGTCAAGGCCTCCTACGACCAGCTCATCACCAACCGCCTGATCCTGCAGCCGGAGGCCGAGGTCAATCTCTACAGCCAGGACGATCCGGCGCGGGCCGTCGGCGCGGGCCTCTCCGACCTCGATGCCGGCGTACGCCTGCGCTACGAGATCACCCGCAAGTTCGCCCCCTATCTGGGCGTCACCTGGGAACAGAAGTTCGGCCGCACGGCCGACCTCGTCCGCGCCGCCGGCGAGCCCTCGGCCGACGTTCGCCTGACCCTCGGCGTCCGCGCATGGTTTTGAACCCATTTCCGAGGCGGAACCTGTCTCCTGAAGCACCTCTCCCAAAGGGAGAGGGAGGGGCCCGCGCCCGATCTTGGGCGTGGGAGGGTGAGGGGTTACGGCCTGTCCGATTGAGGCGTGGAATCTCCAGTATTCAGCTGAAAGATTTAGTGAAAACACCGGGCCGGGTAATCCCTCACCCTCCCATGGCTACGCCATGGGCCCCTCCCTCTCCCTTTGGGAGAGGTGTTCAAGAGGCGCGCCAGAACGACGTTGTGTGAACCCCTTGGCGCTCCGTTGGGACGGACCGCGGGGCCAGGGCGCGACGACCTCCGGGTTCGACGCCCGCGGCTGCGACCATCGACATGACCTTGCCCTGCGTCGCCCTCAGATTCCTGCCCTGGCGAGATCCGCTCGACGCCTTCGCGCCGTTCGCGGAGGAGGATTTCGCCCTGCTGCTCCTCTCCGGCGGCGGACCGGCGGCGCGCTGGAGCTATCTGGCGCGAGACCCGGCCATCACCGAGCGGATCGACCCCGAGGACGCCGACCAGGGCTTCCAGGTTTTGCGGCGGCTTCTCGGGTCCCGCGCCGGCTGTGCCGAGGGCGGGCCGCCGCTCCAGGGCGGGATTGTCGGCCTGATCGCCTATGAATATGCCGACCGGCTGGAGGCGTTCGGCCTGCCGCGCGATCCCGATTGGCCCGATCTCATCCTGGCCCGGTATGACGCGGTGCTGGCCTTCGATCACCACGCCCGGACCCTTCAGGCGATCGGCCGCGGGGGCGACCTTCGCGAAGCGGCCAGGGCCGTGGATCGCGCGGCGGCTTGGTTGGACGCAGTCCGAGCCCCCAACCGCGCGCCGCCTTATCCGCTGGCGAGCGCTTTCGAGACCGAGACCGCCGGAGAGGTTTATGAGGCGGCGGTTCGGGGTGTGAAGGCCAAGATCGCCGCCGGGGAAATCTTCCAGGCCAATATCGCCCGGTGCTGGAGCGGCCGGCTCGCGCGGGGTGCGGCGCCGTTCGACGTCATGCGCCGGCTCCAGGCCCAGAGCCCGGCGCCCTTCGGGGCCTATTGGCGCCTGCCGGGCTTGGCGATCGTCTCCCATTCCCCCGAACGGTTCGTCGCCATCGCCACCGATGGCCGCGCCGTCGAGACCCGGCCGATCAAGGGCACCCGCCCGCGGGGCGCCGACCCGATCGAGGACGCGCGGCTGAAAGCCGAACTCCTGGCCAGCGGCAAGGATCGGGCCGAGAACCTGATGATCGTCGATCTGATGCGCAATGACCTCTCCCGCGCCTGTGCGCCGGGCACGGTGAAGGCGCCCGAACTCTTCGCGGTGGAAAGCTATGCCGCCGTGCACCACCTGGTCTCCACCGTGACCGGCGCCTTGCGCGACGGGATGGGCGCCGCCGACCTGCTGGCCGCCACCTTCCCCCCCGGATCGATCACCGGCGCGCCCAAGGTCCAGGCCATGAAGGTCATCGCCGGCCTCGAAGGCCCGCGCGGGCCGTGGTGCGGCGCCCTGTTCTGGGCCGGCCGGGACGGCGCCTTCGACTCCAGCGTCCTCATCCGCACCGCCGCCTTCGTCCGGGATGACCAGGGGTGGCGCTTTCGCGCCCTGGCCGGGGCCGGCATCGTGGCCGACAGCGACCCGCTCGCCGAGCGGCTGGAAACCGAGGCCAAGATCCTTGGCCTCAGGCAAGCCCTGACGGAGGCGCCATGACTATCGCCGTCGATGATCGCGGATTCCTCCTCGGCGACGGCCTGTTCGAGACCCTCCTGTGGTCCGGCGGCGCGCTCCACCGGTTCGACGCGCATGTGGCGCGCCTGACGGCCGGTTGCGCGGCGCTGGGCCTGCCGGCGCCGGCCAAAGAGGCGTTCGAGAGCGTGGCTCTGGCGGCGATCGAGCGGGCCGGCCTCCGAGACGCCCGCGCGGCCGTGCGC
>JACDGF010000215.1 GCA_013815405.1 Caulobacteraceae bacterium
CCCTGGTGCTGACCCATGCCGCCTTCGACGGCGCGCGCGCGGCGCGGGGGCGCGCCGGCGATATCGAGACGTCCGCGCCCCGGCGCATCGTGTTCGACGAGGGCCATCATCTGTTCGACGCCGCCGACAGCGCGTTTTCGGCGGTGCTGTCGGGGGCCGAGGCGGCGGAGATGCGCCGCTGGATCCGGGGCCCCGAAGGGCGGGGGCGGCGTGGGCGCGGCCTGGAGGCGCGGCTGTCAGAACTGCTGGGCGAGCGTGAGGAGTCCCGCCGCGCTCTTGACGAGGCCCTGCGCGCCGCCGCCGCCCTGCCAGGGGAGGGGTGGTCGGGGCGGATCGCGCCGGGGACGGGGGCGGCCAGCCCCTCGGGTCCCATCGAGGCCTTCCTCGCGGCGATCCTGGACCAGCTTCGCGCCCGCGCGGCGCCGTCGGACATCGGCCTGGAGTGCGCGGCGAGGCCGGCGCTCGACGGGGTTCGCGAGACCGCGCGGGCGGCTGCGATGGCCCTCTCCGGGTTCGAGGCCCCGCTGCTCGCCCTCGCGCGAAAGCTGGAAGATGTCCTGGACGACGGAGCCGACACGCTCACCACCGCCGAGCGAGCGCGCATCGAGGGCGCCCTGCGCGGTCTGGACCGCCGGGCGCGGATGATGCTGCCGGCGTGGCGGGCCATGCTCGGCGCCATCGCCGAGGACGGCGAGGACGATCCGGCGTTCGTCGACTGGTTCGACGCGACCTTCCTCTTCGGCCGGGTGGTCGACGCCGCCGCCCGCCGCCACTGGGTCGATCCCACGGAGCCCCTGACCGCCGCGGTCATCGCTCCGGCCCACGGGGTGCTGGTGACCAGCGCCGCCCTGGCCGATTCCACCCTGGCCGACCCCTTCGCCCTGGCGGAGATGCGCACCGGCGCGGCCCGGCTTCCCGAGAGGCCCCGGACCCTGCGGCTGGCCTCGCCGTTCGACTATGGCGCCAACGCCCGCGTCCTGGTGGTGACCGATGTCGGCCGCGACGATCCGCGGCAGGTGGCTGCGGCGATGCGCGAGCTCTTCCTGGCCGCCGGCGGGGGCGGCCTCGGCCTCTTCACCGCCATCCGCCGGCTGCGCGCGGTTCACGAGCGGGTCGCCGCCGACCTGGCGGACCGGGGGTTGGCCCTCTACGCCCAGCATGTCGATCCCCTGGAGATCGGCGCCCTGGTGGACATCTTCCGCGCCGAGGAGGACGCGTGCCTCTTGGGCACCGACGCCGTGCGCGACGGGGTGGACGTCCCCGGCCGCTCCCTGCGCCTGCTGGTGTTCGACCGCGTCCCCTGGCCGCGCCCGGACATCCTGCATAAGGCGCGGCGCGGGCGCTTCGGCGGCAAGGCCTATGACGACGCCGTCGCCCGCGGCCGCATCGCCCAGGCCTTCGGCCGCCTGATCCGCCGGGCCGACGACAAGGGCGTCTTCGTCATGCTCGACCCCGCCGCCCCCACCCGCCTATTCTCCAGCCTCCCCGAGGGGGTGTCGCTGGAGCGCGTCGGCCTGGTCGCCGCGATCGAGGCGACGGCGGCGCATTTGGGGAGGTAGAGGAGGGACTTGAACGCGGAGGCGATGTTCGTGGGGGAAACGGGGAAGGGTTGATTAAGGGGTCTCCAGCTACCTCGACTCTTGCACCCTCTGAACCAACCGGCCGCCGAGCCCGTATGATCGGGTGTGCGTCGCGGGGGACCAGGGCATCGGTCGGATGCGGAAAGGTTGGCGGATGAGACGCACGAGTGTGGGATTGGCGATCGTCGCCGCGGCCCTGTTGCTGGCGCGCCCCGTGCTGGCCTGGGCGCCGGACGCCCGAGTGCAACGAGCGCTTTCGAGCGGGCAGTCCTGGGCCGAGGTTCTGCCGGCCGCCGATGGCGCGGGCCTGATCCACGCGGCGATTGACATCGCCGCCCCGCCCCACGTGGTGTGGGCGGTAATGACCGACTGCGGGATGGCCGCGCGCCTTATCGCCACGGTGACCCGCTGCAGGGTCGTGCAAGGCGACCAGACCCTGGGATGGGACGTCCGCGAGCAGGTTACCCGCGGCAACCTCTTCGTGCCCGCGATCCGCAATGTGGTTCGTAACGACTACCAGCCCTTCAGCCTGATCCGGTTCCGCAAGGTGGGCGGCGATCTGAAGGCGGAGGAGGGCGAATGGCGGCTGGAACCCCTCGGCGGCGGCGCGGGGACGCGGGTGATCTATGTCAACCAGGTGGCGGCCCGGATCATCGCCCCGGCCTTCCTGGTCCGCGCCGGGATGAAGCGCGACACCCCCAAGGTGCTGCTCAACCTGCGCCGCGAATGCCTGGCGGCGAACCGGCGTTCGAGATCGTGAACTCCGGCGCTCCGATTCGCCCCCTTCGCCAAATCAACCCTGCGTGAAGTCGCGGAAACGTGACCCCACCTCGCGGGTGATTCGTGAAACCCTCGCCCCTTGCCGGCGCCGGCAGCGCGGATGGCTCGACGCGTCAGCCAGATCGAGGAGAGCGATCGATGGGAACGGTTGAAAGAGAAGGCCTGTCCGAGGCGCTGAGGTTCAATCCCAGCTGGTTCATCGACCCGGTGCCGTGGCCCCTGCGGGACCTGCTGGTCGACAAGCTGCAACAGGTCGCGGTGGCCAATATCCAGCTGCAGTTCGTCCGCGATGTGCTGGGCGCCCAGATGAAGGCCGCCGAGGGCTTCCAGAAGGCCCTGGAAGGCGTACAGCGATAGCGCCCATGACGCTGGCGACGGTCGTCGCGGGCTCGCGACCCACCGTGGTGCTGATCGGCTTCCAGAAGCTGGGCAACCTGGGTCTGGGGTATCTTTCGGCGGTTCTGCGCGGGGCGGGGTTCCAGGTCCGCGTCCTGGACATAGAGGCGCCGCCGGCGGAAATCTTCGCGGCGGTCACCGCCGCGAAGCCCCTACTGGTCGGGTTTTCGCTGATATTCCAATATTACATCCGCCGGTATGGGGAGCTGATGGCCGGCCTGCGCGCGAACGGCGTGGACTGCCATTTCACCATGGGTGGGCACTATCCGACCCTGAGTTTCGAACAGACCCTGTTGGCGGTCCCCGAGCTCGACAGCGTCGTGCGCTTCGAAGGCGAGATCACCCTGGTCGAACTGGTCCAGGCCCTCGCCCAGGGTAAGGAGTGGCGCGGCATCCAGGGTCTGGTTCACCGCGCGGAAGGCGGGATCGTGGCCAATCAGGCCCGTCCCCTGGTCCCGGATCTCGACAGCCTGCCCCATCCGGACCGCGATTTCGAGCCCACCCTGATCCTCGGCCGCAAGGGCATGCCGATCCTGGCCAGCCGGGGGTGCGCGCGAACCTGCTCCTTCTGCTCGATCCACACCTTCTATCGCACGGCGCCCGGCAAGGTGGTGCGCATCCGCAAGCCCGCCGAGGTAGTCGCCGAGATGCGCGCCCTCCACGAAGAGCGCGCCATCACCATCTTCCTCTTCCAGGACGACGATTTCCCGCTCTTCGGCCTCAAATGGCGCGCCTGGGCCGGCCAGTTGGTCGACGAACTGCACGCCAGCGGCCTGGCGCGGAAGGTCATCTGGAAGCTCAACTGCCGGGCCGACGCGGTGGAGCCGGAGCTTCTGTCGCGGATGCGCGACGCTGGCCTCTACCTTGTCTACATGGGCCTGGAATCGGGCACCGAGGAAGGGCTGATCACCCTCCACAAGCAAATCACCGTCGAGCAGAATCTGCGGGCCGTGCGGACCCTCAAGGAGATCGGCGTCCGGTTCGAGTTCGGCTTCATGCTCCTCGACCCCTCCAGCACCTTCGAATCGGTCTTCGGCAACATCGCCTTCCTCAGGGAGATCGTCGGCGACGGCTGCGCCCCGGCCACCTTCTGCAAGATGCTTCCCTATGACGGCACGCCGATCAAGGATGCCCTGGCGGCGGCCGGCCGGCTGAAGGGCGACGTCTGCGCGCCCGACTATGATTTCCTCGACCCCCGCCTCGATCGCTTCTACGCCGACCTCGCGCGGATCATGGACGTCACCGGCTGGGTGCACGGCCCCCGGGCGCTGACCATGCAACTGGAATGGGCGCACACCGAGGTGGCGGTGATCCGCCAGCTCTTCCCGCGCCTGGCGGACATCGACGCCTATGAGGAATCCTTGCGGGGCCACACGCGCGTCAGCAACGAGGGCCTTTTTGCCACGGTCGAGACCTTGGCGGAGCTGCACGTCACCGGCCGCGGCCGGGCGCCGGACGCGGGCGCCCTTCGTCGCCAGTGCGAGGAGACCCTGGAGCGGGTGATCGCCGAGCGCGACGCCTTCATCATGCGTCACCAGGCGACCCTCCTGGACGCCCTGCGCATCGCCGCCTGACCGCGACGAAGCGAGGCTTCCCTACTCCCCCTTCCGCTGTCGCCCGAAGTCCGGCTCGGGAGTTTCCTGACCAGCCGCGATCACGCCGCGGCGGATTTCCCGGGTGCGGGTGAAGAGGGCCTCCAGGGTGTCGCCCTCGCCCCAGCGGATCGCCCGCGACAGGGCCTGGAGGTCCTCGGTGAAGCGCCCCAGGATCTCCAGCACCGCGTCCTTGTTGGCCAGGAAGACGTCGCGCCACATGACCGGGTCGGAGGCGGCGATGCGGGTGAAGTCGCGAAAGCCCCCGGCCGAATATTTGATCACCTCGCCGCGGGTGACCTCCTCCAGGTCGGCGGCGGTGCCGACGATGTTGTAGGCGATCAGGTGAGGCAGGTGGGAGGTCACCGCCAGCACCAGGTCGTGGTGGCGCTCGTCCATCAGCTCCACCTGGGCGCCCAGGGCGATCCAGAAGGCGGTGAGGCGATCCACGGCGGCGAGATAGGGCACGTCCTGGCGGTCCTGGGGCGTCAGTATGGTCCATCGCCCCTCGAACTACCCGGCGTTTCC
>JACDGF010000216.1 GCA_013815405.1 Caulobacteraceae bacterium
TCGAGCGCACCTTCTCCTGGTTCGGGCGCAACCGGCGCTTGAACAAGGACTATGAAAATCTCGCCGACACCCTCCTCGCCTTCGTCACCCTCGCCGCCATACAATTCGGCGTCAGGCGGCTTGCCCGCGCGTAGGCTTTTGAGTCAGGCTCTTAGACCCTGCGTGATGGCGCCATGAGCCGGCGTAGGTTGCGCGTGCGCGAGGCCGATCGCGCAGGCGGCAACCAGGACGGCGGTTGCCAGGGCCGAAAACACGAAACGCATGGACACCTCCCGATGCTCCTCGTCGTCATGCGGAGGCCGACCGCCGGAGGCAAATCAAGTTGCGGTAAGTTGGTGAAACGTGACGCCGAATCATGGTCCCTCTTTCCTTGATGGAGCCAGGCGTTCTTATTCATGCGGGAATTGAAAACGAGCCGGCCGCCTTGTCGAGACCTCGGCGCGGCGGCGCTGAATCCCGGACGAACGACGGACGGGCAATTCGACGATCGGACGGGCGGAATTTGGAGCAGGCGGTTAAGATAGAATCATGGTGCGGCGGTTCGACCATCTGACGATCGTGGTGCTCGACCTGGCTAGGGCGCGCCGCTTCTTCGGCCTGCTCGGATTCAAGGAAGACCTCTCGGTCGTCATCGCCGGCGAACCCTTCGCCTCGTACATAGGTGTTCCCGGCATCGAGGCGGACCACGTCACCCTGGTGCTGGAAGGCGCCACGCCGCGGACCGAAATCCAGCTGCTGTACTATCGCCATCCTCGGACCCTCGCCGATCCGCGCACCGGAGATCTGCATCGGATCGGCTTCAATCACGTCTGCTTCGCGGTGGACGATATCGAGGCGGAGATCGAAAAGATGCGACGGGGCGGGTTCGAGACCCGAAGCGGGGTAGCTCCTGTCTGAACAAGTTGCTGTCGCGTTTGACCCCGTCCCAACGGCGAAGATCGATACGACTTGAGAAGCCAAGCTTCTGGAGCGCGTTTGCCACATGATACTTGACCGCGTCCGTGCTGACGCCCTGCCGCCTGGCGATTTCGGGATTGGTCATCCCGTGCCGCACGGCCTCTACGACGCGCCACTCCGCGGGCGTCAGAACGTCGGTGTAAACGGGGCGCCCGCGTGCTCGTCGACCTGCCATGACGGCAGCCTACCCTGGCCAAGCCCGAATTTCCCTCCCCGAGACAGGCGGCGTGAACCGCCGGGAAAAGGGGTCAGAGTGATTTTCCACGCAAGCTCGGAGAACCCTTGGATCGGGCAGACCGAAAATCACTCTGACCCCTTTTCTCCCCGGTACCGGTAGCCGGCCGCCTCTTCAACAGCCCGCGCCCGGGGCTATACTGCGCGCCAGGAGACCGGGGCGAAAGGCGAGGTTCGATGGCGAATTCCATCCAGCTGCTGATCGGCACGCGCAAGGGGGCCTGGATCTATCGAAGCGACGGCGATCGCCGCGCGTGGGCGGTCGAGGGGCCGATGCATCTGGGCCAGATCGTCAGCCACTTTGTCCTCGACCCGCGCGATGGCGCCACGATGCTGATGGCGGTCAAGACCGGGCACCTGGGGCCGACCATCCTGCGCTCGACCGACGGCGGCGGGAGGTGGTCGGAGGCCAGGCGGCCGCCGGCCTTTCCCAAGTCGAGCGATCCGGCGACGGCGCGGGCCGTGGACCACACCTTCTGGCTGGAGCCGGGCCATGCGGGCGAGCCGGGGGTGTGGTGGGCCGGGGCCTCGCCGCCGGGGCTGTTCGTCAGCGAGGACGGCGGGGTTTCCTGGGACAGCGTCGCGGGGTTCAACGAGCACCCGATGTACGCCAAGTGGTGCCCGCCGGATTCGGGAACGCCCGACGGCCCCCTGCTCAACCAGGTCGCCATCGACCCGCGGGAGGCCGCCCACATGTACGTCGCCACCTCCACCGGCGGCGTGTTCGAGAGCCGCGACCGGGCCGCCTCCTGGGCGCCCCTGAACAAGGGGGTGGAGGCGAACTTCCTGCCAGACCCCTATCCCGAATATGGCCAGGACGCGCATTTCATCGCCATCCATCCGACGAACCCCGACCGGCTCTATCAGCAGAACCACTGCGGTATCTATCGGCTCGACCGGCCCTCCGACACCTGGGAGCGCATCGGCGCCGCCATGCCGGCGGAGATCGGCGACATCGGCTTCACCGTGGTGCCCCACCCGCGCGACGCCGACACCGCCTGGGTGTTTCCCATGGACGGCACGACGGTGTGGCCGCGCACCAGCCCGGGAGGCAGGCCGGCGGCCTATGTCACCCGCGACGCCGGGCGAAGCTGGGAGCGGCAGGACCGGGGATTTCCGAGTGAGCAGGGCTGGTTCACGGTCAAGCGCCAGGCGTTCTGCGCCGATGGCGGGGCGCCGCTGGGCCTCTATCTGGGGACCACCGGCGGCGAGCTGTGGATGAGCGACGACGAGGGGGCCGGCTGGCGGAGCATCGGCGCGCACCTGCCCGAGATCTATTCGGTGGTCGCCGCGCCTCCGCCATGACCGCGGTGTTCATCCCCAGCCAGCTGCAGTCCTATTGCGGCGGGGCGACCCGGGTCGAGGCGGCCGGGGCGACGATCGACCAGGTGCTGCGCGACCTCGACCGGCGGTTTCCCGGGGTCCGCTTCCGCGTGGTCGACGAACAGGACCGCATCCGCCGGCACATGCGCGTCTTCGTCGGCAAGGAGGCGGCGGTCGACGTGGGGATGGCCGTGCGGGAGGGCGACGAGGTGCTGCTGTTCGGGGCGCTGAGCGGGGGGTGAGGGTCGTCCTGGGCGGAGTTTCGGCCCGGCCACCGCGGAAGCAGATAGGGGAAACGCCCACAAACAAACCGTCATGGCCGGGCGCCAGTCCCGGCCACCCATGAGCACCGCTTCGGCCATGGCCGCGCGGGGCGCGGCCACTCCCGAAGGGGAGTGTTCATGGATCACCGGGACTGACGCCCGGTGATGACGGGGGGGTGGGGGGAAGTTGGGTCCGAGAGGTTGGAGCCGGGACGGTCACGTCCGCTACCGTCTCCTCCGCGCTCTTCCGCGAAGCCCCAGCCTGGGGCGGGGCGCCGTCGGGTCGGGGGGTTCGGGCTCGCTCAGCATTTCCAGGAGCAGGCCACCGGTCACCGGGGTCGCTTCGCGCAGGCGGACCTCGACTTGGCGGCCCAGGCGCCAGCGGGCGCCGGTGCGCTCGCCGATCAGGGCGTGGGACCTGTCGTCGTGGATGAAGTATTCGCCGCCGAGGGTGGAGACCGGGACCAGGCCATCGGCGCCCGTGTCCGACAGACGCACGAACAGGCCAAAGCGGGTCACTCCGGTGATCCGGCCCTCGAAGGCCGCGCCGACCTGGTCCTCCAGGAAGGCGGCCACATAGCGGTCGATCGCGCCGCGTTCGGCGGCCATGGCCCGGCGCTCGGCCAAGGTGATGTGCTCGGCGGTGTCCTTCAGCCGCGCGATGTCCTCGCCGCCGAGGCCATCGTCGCCCAGGCCAAGGGCGCCGATCAGGGCGCGGTGGACGATGAGGTCGGCGTAGCGGCGGATCGGCGAGGTGAAGTGGGCGTAACGGTCCAGGTTGAGGCCGAAATGGCCGACATTGTCCGGCGAATAGTGGGCCTGCATCTGAGTGCGCAGCACCACCTCGTTGACGATTTCGGCGTGCGGACCGCCTCGCGTCTGGCCCAGCAGGCGGTTGAAGCGGTCGGGCCTCACCGTCTCGCCCTTGGCCCACGGGATTCCCAGGGTGGCCAGGAAATCGCTCAGCGACTGGAGCTTCTCCTGGCTGGGAGGCTCATGCACCCGGAAGATCAGCGGGCTTCGCCTTTGTTCCAGGGTCTGGGCGGCGCTGACGTTGGCCTGGATCATGAACTCTTCGATCAGCTTGTGCGCGGCGAGCGCCTCGCGCGGCCGGATCGAAACCACGGCGCCGTCGGGGTCGAGTTCGATCCGGCGCTCGATGGATTCGATTTCGATCGGCGAGCGGAGGTCGCGGGCCGCCTTCACCGCGCCGTAGGCGGCCCACAGGGGCTTCAGCACCGCGTCCATCAGCGGGCCGGCGACATCATCCGGCGACCCGTCGATGGCGGACTGGGCCTGTTCGTAGGACAGGGTCGCGGCCGAGCGCATCAGGCCGCGCACGAAGTGGTGTGAGCGCTTGCGCCCAGTTGCGTCGAACACCATCCGCGCCGCCAGGCAGGCGCGCGCCTCGCCGTCGATCAGGGAGCAGAGGCCGGCCGACAGGGCTTCGGGGAGCATCGGCTCGACCCGGTCGGGGAAGTAGACGCTGTTGGCCTTGTCCCGCGCGTCGCGGTCCAGGGCCGAACCCGGGCGCACATAGGCGGCGACGTCGGCGATGGCGACCCAGGCGACCCACCCGCCCGGATTTTTGGGGTCGTCGTCGGGATGGGCGTGGACGGCGTCGTCGTGGTCGCGGGCGTCCGGCGGGTCGATGGTGACGAGGGGCAGGTGGCGAAGATCGACGCGGCCGGCGAGGGTGGGGGGCCTGGCGGCCCGCGCCTCCGCCTCGGCGGCCTCGGAAAAGCCGGTGGGGATGCCGTGGGTGTGGATCGCGATCAGGGAGGCGGCGCGGGGATCGTCCTCGCGCCCGACCACCTCGAGGAGGTGACCGCGCCTTGGCCCGTGCGGGCGCCCGCCGCCAGGGTCCACCCGCGCCAGCACCAGGTCGCCGTCCTCGAGGTCCCGCGCCTCCGCCCCGGCCAGCGACAGGCTCTCCCGGGACCGCCGGTCCACCGGCTCGACCCGGACCTCGCGAGCGGCCTTGCGCACCACCCCCAGGACGTGGTGGGCGCTCTGGCCCAGCCGCTTGATCAGGCGCGCCTCTACCTCGCCGCTCTCCGAGGTTTCGAAGCGCGCCAGCAGCCTGTCGCCCAGGCC
>JACDGF010000217.1 GCA_013815405.1 Caulobacteraceae bacterium
CCGACGCCACCGTTTCAATCCCGCCCATCCAAAATCCTCCGCCCAATCAAAGCGGATTCCTCGAATCACATCACGATTCCTCAGAGCAAGACTTTTCTGATGGGTGGTAAGACCGAAAAAGGACGAGAACGATGATGTTCCGTTCTGAACTCCATGCCTGACACAGAAGCCAAAAATTCATGTCAACGGGAATGAAAACCGCGCCCGCGTGACGGCGGCCTCGCCGGGGCGTAACGTCAGCGCCGATGCGTTCCTTGATCGCTCTTTTCGTCGGCTTGGCCCTCCTCTTCGGGGCGCCCGTGACAGCCTCGGCCGCGACGAGGTGCGAAATGCATCCGACTCCCGCGGGGGCGGCGATGACGATGAGCGGCGTGGCCCATACGGCCACCGACAAGATGCACAAGAGTTGCGCCCAGGCGTGCGCCATGGCGTGCTGCGTCGGCGCCCCGCTCCCGGGCGCCTGGGCCGGTTCCCGGATCTTCGTCCGGCGGACGCCCACGACCCCTGACCCGGTCGTCGCCTTGCGGTCGTACGACCCGACCGGCCTCGACCCGCCTCCAAAATCGATCGCCTGAACGCGGCGGCCTGACGGCCAGCCGTCGAACGGCCTTGGCGCGCGCCTTCACCGGCGCCCGCGCCAGGGAACGGCAATCGATTTTCGAGGATGAACCTGGATGTCTCCCCATGCACCCATGGCGCGCGGCGTCGCCCTGCTCGCGGCGCTGTCCATCGCCCGCGCCGCTCCCGCCGCCCCGCTCACCTACGATGCGGCGCTGAGGCTGGCGGACCGGACCGCGCCCGGCCTGGAAGCAACGGCCCTCAAGGTGAAGGCGGCCAGTACGGCCGCCGTCGCCGCCGGCCGCCTGCCCGATCCCAAGGTTTCCCTGGAGATCAATAATTTTCCGATCTCGGGGCCGCTGGCCGGACGGCCCGATCTAGACAATTTCAGCATGTTGACCTTGGGCATCTCACAGGACGTGCCGAACGCCGCCAAACGACGTGCGCGCGGGGTCCGGGCGCGGGCGGACATCACGCAAGCGCAAGCCGCGCAAATACTCGAGCGGCGCAGGGTGCGCGTCGCCGCCGGCCTGGCGTGGATCGACCTCTATTACGCCGAGCGCCGCCTCGCCGCGCTGGGCGGGATCGAGCGGGCGCTGGCGCCTTTGCGAAGCAGCGCTCCAGCGGAACTGGCCTCGGGCGCCGAGCGGCCGGCCGTGGCGCTCGAGCCGGAGCAACTCGCCGCCGCCTTGGCGGATCGCCGCGCAGGCCTGGTCGCCTCCGTCGCCAAGGCGCGCGCCCAACTCGGCCGCTGGGTCGAGGGCGGGGAGGCCGCCGAACCCGCCGGCGATCCGCCGAACCTGGGCGTCGATCCCGCCGGCCTGAGGGCCGGCCTCGACGATCTCCCCGATCTAAAGGTGAAGGCGGCCGCCATCGGCCAGGCGCAAGCGGACGCCGATGTCGCCCGGGCCGAGAAGCGGCCCGATTGGGGCTATGAGGTCGGCTACAGCCACCGCGACCCCCGTTTCGGCGACTATCTGTCGGCCAAGGTCACCGTCAGCCTGCCGATCTTCGGGGCGCGCCGTCAGGACCCGGTGATCGCCGCCAAGCTGGCCGAGGCCGACTGCGCGGCCGTGGAGCGGGTCCAGACGCGCCGTGACCTCGCCGCGGCGCTGGAGTCGGAACTCGCCGACCACGCCGAGCACGACGACCGCCTGAAGCGCGCGCGCGGCGTCTTCACCCCCCTGGCCGAGCGAAGGGCGAAGCTGGAAACCGCGAGCTACGCGGCCGGGAACGCCAGCCTGTCGGACGTGCTGCGCGCCTTCCTCGCCCTGGCCGAAGCCCGCATCGACGCCATCGACCGCGAGGCGGACGTCGCCCGCGACGGCGCCCTCATCACCATGACCTACGGAAGCGATTCCCAATGAACAGCTTGTCATCGTCGTCCAAGACCCGACTGGCCCTGGCCGCCGGCGCGCTCGTCCTGGCGGGGGGGCTCGCGGGCTACGGCCTGGCTCATCTGGGGGCGGCCAGGCCGGCCGCCGCCACGGCGCGGGGGTCGCCGGCCGCGGGCGCGCGCAAGCCCCTCTATTACTACGACCCCATGGTCCCGGCCGAGCGCTACGATCATCCGGGCGTCTCGTCGATGGGCATGCGGACGATCCCGAAATACGCCGACACTGGCGACGCGGGGGGCGCTTCGGCGCCTGGGGTTCGGATCGACTCGGCCGCGATGCAGGCCCTGGGCGTCAGGCTCGCGACCGTGCGGCGCGGCGATCTGGCGTCGTCCGTTGATGCGACCGGAGTCATTGATTTCAACCAGCGCGACGTGGCCGTCATCCAGGCCCGATCCGCCGGCTTCGTTCAGCGAGTCTATGCCCGCGCGCCCGGTGACGTGCTGCGCGCCGGGGCGCCGATCGCCGATCTGCTGGTCCCCGCGTGGGCGGGCGCCCAGGGCGAATTCCTGGCCCTGCGGAGCACGGGCGACCGGGCCCTGATCGGCGCGGCGCGGCAGCGCCTGCGGCTGCTGGGGATGCCCGAAGGGCTGATCGATCAGGTCGCCAGCACCGGCCGGGCTCGCGGGGTGGTCACGGTCACCACGCCGGTGAGCGGCGCGATCCAGACGCTGGACGTTCGCCAGGGAATGACGGTGAGCGCCGGCCAGACCCTGGCCCAGGTCGCCGGCCTGGCGACCGTGTGGCTGAACGCGGCGACGCCCGAAGCGCTGGCCGGCAGGGTTCGCGTGGGCCAAGTGGCGCGCGCCGAGCTGGCGGCGTTTCCGGGCGAGACCTTCACGGCCAGGGTGACGGCGATCCTCCCCACCGCCCAGGCGGACAGCCGCACCCTGCAGGTCCGGGTCGAGCTGAAGAACCCCGGCGGCCGGCTGAAGCCCGGCATGTTCGCGACCGTGCATCTGGCCGGTGAATCGACGCCGGCCCTTCTCGTACCCTCCGAGGCGGTGATCCGCACCGGCAAGCGCGACCTAGTCATGCTCGCAGGCTCTTCCGGCCGCTACCAGCCCGTGCAGGTTCGGATCGGCCGGGAGGACGCGGGCGGCGCCGAGATCCTGGCCGGCCTGAGCGAAGGCGACCGGGTGGTAGTGTCCGGCCAGTTCCTGATCGATTCCGAAGCGAGCCTGGGCGACCTCCAGGCCCGGCCGCTCGGTTCGGCCACGCACGCCGGTGATCCGCGATGATCGCCGACGTCATCCGCTGGTCGATCCGCAATCGCTTCTTCGTCATCGTGGGGGCGGTGGCGGCCCTGGCGGCGGGCGTGTTGTCGGCAGGCCACACGCCTATCGACGCCCTGCCGGACCTCTCGGACGTGCAGGTCATCATCCGAACCTCCTACCCCGGCCAGGCGCCGCGGCTGGTGGAGGACCAGGTCACCTATCCCCTGGCCTCCACCATGCTGTCGGTCCCCGGCGCCGTCACCGTGCGCGGCTATTCCTTCTTCGGCGACAGCTTCGTCTATGTGCTGTTCAAGGAGGGCGCCGATCTCTACTGGGCCCGCTCGCGGGTGCTGGAATATCTGAGCCAGGTGCAGAGCCGGCTCCCCGAGGGGGTGCTGCCCGCGCTCGGCCCCGACGCCACCGGGGTCGGCTGGATCTATGAATACGCCCTGGTCGACCGCACCGGCCGCCATGACCTTGGCCAGCTGCGCTCGATCCAGGACTGGTTCCTGCGCTACGAGCTGAAGACCGTGCCGGGCGTCGCCGAAGTGGCCTCCATCGGCGGCATGGTGCGTGAATACCAGGTTGTGCTCGACCCCCAGAAGCTCGCGGCCTACGGCGTCACCCATCAGGCGGTGACGCAGGCGCTGAAACGCGCCAACCAGGAAACCGGCGGCTCGGTCGTCGACATGGCGGAGGCGGAGTATCTGGTCCGCGCCAACGGCTATCTGAAGACCCCGGACGATTTTCGCGCCGTGCCGGTCAAGACGGCGGCGGGCGGCACCCCGGTGAGGCTGGGGGACGTGGCCACGGTGCAGATCGGGCCGGCGCTGCGCCTGGCGGCCGCCGAGTTGAACGGCGAAGGGGAGGTCGCCGGCGGCGTGGTGGTCCTGCGTTCGGGCGAGAACGCCCGCGCCGCGCTGGCGGCGGTGAAGGCCAAGCTCCAGGATCTGAAGCGCGGCCTGCCGGCCGGAGTCGAGATCGTGCCGACCTATGATCGCTCCAGCCTGATCGACCGGGCGATCGACAACCTCACGCACAAGCTGATCGAGGAGTTCCTTGTGGTGGCGCTGGTCTGCGCCCTCTTCCTCTGGCATGTCCGCTCGGCCCTGGTGGCCATCGTCACCCTGCCGCTGGGGGTGCTGATCGCCGCCGTCGTCATGCGCGCCCAAGGCGTGGACGCCAACATCATGTCCCTGAGCGGCATCGCCGTCGCCATCGGCGCCATGGTGGACGCGGCCATCGTCATGATCGAGAACGCCCACAAGCACATCGAGCAATGGGGCCGTGAACACCCGAGCCAGGAACCGACGGGTGAAGAGCGGTGGCGCGTGATCACGCGGGCGGCGGTCGAGGTCGGCCCCGCCCTTTGCCTCAGCCTGCTGATCATCACCTTCTCCTTTATCCCGGTGTTCACCCTGCAGGGGCAGGAAGGCCGCCTGTTCGCGCCGCTCGCCTTCACCAAGACCTACGCCGTGGCGGCGGCGGCGATCCTGTCGATCACCCTGGTCCCGGTGCTGATGGGCTCCCTCATCCGGGGCCGGATCCCCGAGGAAACCGCCAACCCGATCAATCGCTGGCTGAGCGGCGCCTACCGGCCGGCGATCGACTGGGTGATCTCGAGGCCGCGCCTGACCCTCGCCCTGGCGCTGCTGGTGTTCGCCACCACGGCG
>JACDGF010000218.1 GCA_013815405.1 Caulobacteraceae bacterium
CGACCATGCATCCCCTCATCCCGCCGCGCCGGGAAAGGGGACATTCTAACTTTGGACAAAGGGGACATTCCTACTTGGGGCTAACACAGATAGGAGCGGGCTTGTCTGTTTGGGTCAACGGGTATAATACTTGGGGGGAGTGAGGTGACCAGTCCTTTGCGGGCGTGTTTTAAATCAGCGACGACGCCGGTATCAGCTTCCGTCGCGCGAGAAGATGGGTCGGTGCGGCGATGGCTGTACACAGGTCCGGCGAGGCGAAACCCCGTCCGTCGCGAGCCGCCCGTCCCAAAGCCGGAGCGACGCCCGAACCCCTCCCGGCCCCGCCGCGTCTCGAGGTCATCCAGGTCAGGACGCACCGCCAACTCGCCAGCGTCTTTCGCGAAGTCGCCCGGCGCGTGGCCAGGCACCCGCGATATGGCGTCATGTTTGCGATCAATCCCGTCCTGGCCCTGGAGCGCTATGGCGTCAAGCTGACGCCCGCGCTGCGCGACCATGTCCTGCGGACCTTGAAGAACCCCGGCTCGGCCGGGACGCGCCGGCAGGCGCTCGAAGCCTCGCTGACCCAGGCGTTCGGCGAGGCGCCCCGGCCCGAAAACCCGGCTTGGCTGGCGAACGCCCTGTTCAAGGTGCTCAAGCTCACGCCGCTCGACAGACGCGGCTATGAACCGGCCTATGCGCCCCCGCTGAACGCGGCCATCCTCGCCCGGCTCGAACCCCTTCGACCCAAGCCGCGGCGGAAATATCCCCTATTGCGGCCCGGTGCGGTGAAAAGCAGCGTCGGCCTGACCTCCTGGCGCGAAAAAGCGCGGCTGCTCGATCTCGCCGCCCCGGCGCCCGATCTGCCCAGGGCGCGCCAGGCGCCCCGGACCCTCGGTCTCGAGGAGGCTTGGTTCTACAAGGATCGCGATCCCGTCGCCCACGATCTGGTCGAACTGGGCGCCATCCAGCGAACGGGATTTTTCTTCCATTCGCCGGACAGCTTCCGGCGGATCGCCGCCGGCGAGGCGTCCAACGTCTTCCGCACCTGGATTCGAGAGGTTCGGTTCAAGGACGCCCGGCGATGAGCCTGACGGCGAACTTCGATTTCTGCGTCGAGCTTGGTCTCGCGCCGTTGAAGGCCATCTACCACCTGGCGCTGAAGAACGAGGAGCTGTTCCCGCACAACCTCGGCCCGTTCGACCGGAACTATTCGGGAGAGGCGGTGAGCGTATCGGTCCGGATGATCGACGACCTCGACAGCCCGGCGGATCTCGCCGTCGCCGATGCGCAACATATCCGCTTCACCGTGCCGATCGAGCTGACCGTCCAGATCCCGGACGCGCCCGATCCCAATCTTTCCCAGATAACGCTGCGCTCGTCGATCCAGGCGCCGGGCGCCCTGGCCACCTGGCCCGTGGACGGCCAGCCGCAGCTTGGCGTCGACTTCGCGGGACTGGCCGCGGGGGACGTGGTCGTTCCGGCCGTCGACGGCCTGCCGGTCCTGGATTCCCAGCGGTTCGCCAACGCGATCCACCAGCGTTATCTGGCGTTGCCGAGCCACACGTTCCTGCTCGGGCCCAACACATTGGTGCTCTACGACGGCTCGCTGGACCCCCTGCTGGACCCGCCGAACAAGGCGGGCGATCCCCAGATCACCGCCACCATCGAGCCGCACGGCGCCGACCAGTACCTGCGCGTCACCCTTCCGATCCACGCCGACGTGCCGCAGGCCGTCTTCAATCTCTACGGCGTCGCCACCTTCTGGCGTCTGATCACCGAGGACGAATCGTCGGTATCGGTCGACATGGCGACCGAGCCGACCGACACGGCGCTCGTTACCCAGATCGATTTCGACGGAAGCCATCCCGCCGAAGGCCTCGTCGTAGACCAGCTCAAGCCCCTGCTCATCGACCGGCTCGCCCAATTCAATCCCGTCAAGGAGCCCTGGTTCACCGAAGCGTTCGCCGAACAGGTGCTGGCCCAGGAGGCGGCGGCCTATCTGGCCGGGCGCAAATATCCGATGTACACGCCCCAGAGCGGCGACCCGAACCATCCTCTTTCGGCCCCGGTCGCCTTCCTGCTGCCCGCCGACGGCGTGCTCGCCATCCTGTTCAATCGTCGAACGGGGACCGCGGCCGACGACGCGGCGCCCGACAATTTCCTGGGTGGCGGACAGCTGGCCCTGGCGATCGGGCGGGCGCTGCTGGACGAGACCATCGCCAGCGCGATCAGCACCGCCTTTCCGGGAATCGAGAGCGGCGATTCCGACCTCCACACCGCCCACGGCGACGCCACCCTGCACACCCTGACCGTGACCCCCTCGGATCCGGGCGATCACGGCCAGGCGGAAGGGCATTTGTGGTCGGACGGCACGGCCACGGTCCATATTCCGTGCTGGCCCGACCCGGACGTCAGCTTCTCCGGCCCAATCTTCCTGCGCATGATCGTCACCGAGACCGACCAGACCTGCGATGCCACGATCGATCCGGTGATGGGTGACTTCAGCGTTGGCGAAAGCTGCTGCGACGTTTTCGTCGACCTGATCATTCCAGTGGTCGGCTGGATCATGCTCGCGGTGATCGAAAGCACGATCGACGAGGTGGGGGGCGAACTCGCCGCCGACTATGCCTCCCAGCAAGCGACCGAGATCCAGACCATCCCGCCCGTCGTGGTCGGCGTCGCCGAGTTGCAATCCTGCCTCGAGGGGCTGAACGTCTCCACCGCCGGACTGATCTTTCCCGGCAAGCTCAGGATCAGGCGGGAGGGGACCAGCTTCGAGGATCTCGCCAGCTCCGGGGACCTGCCCCGACCATGAACGCGCCGAATTCCCCGTTTAGACCTTTAGGAGGCTGACATGCCGACCCAACGTGGTTTTGTCGAGAGACTGGAGATCGGCCGCCAGGGCCTGGCCGTCGCGACCCTGCTGCACGACGACGCCAGCCGCGCGGCCTATCAGATCCCGGACCTCGACGCCGACCCCGAACGGTTCAACGAACGGCTGTCGAAACTCGGCATGCTGCGCGACGCGATGGACCGGGGCGAGCCGGTGGAAATCGAATACCTAGACCAGGAGGGGGTCCGGCTCATCGACCGGGTGGCGCGGATCACCCGCGACAATCTCGACCCCGCGCCGTCGTCGGCGTCGGTGTCGGGAATGGTGGTCGGGGTCGTGGTCGCCGCCCACAATCGAACCGGACCGCAAGCCGAGATGTCCGACGCGGCGACCGTCTCGCTGCTGAAACTGGACGGCTTGGCCGGCTCCTATCTGCTCGACCTGCAGATTCCCGAGCGGGCCACGGCCGCGGCGCAACTGGAGTTGATCCGGGATGCGCAGGCCTCCGGCGCGCCGATCACCCTGGCCGTCGACGGGAAGGACCGCATCGTGTCCGTCCAGGCCGGGGGCGGCGCGGAATCGGGCGGCGGCCAGGGGCAGGCCCAGCTCGTGGATGGCTTCGTCGAGGCGATTTCCCAGGCGCTGTCCGCCGGCGCCTACGCCACCATGGCCCTGGCGCGGTTCACCACCGCCCCGCCCTTCGCCGGCGATGGGAACGTGGTGGCGCTGCAGCCCTTCACACCGGCCTTGGAACAGTTCCTGGTGGTCACCGGCTCTCCGGAGCACGAGCTCTTCCTGACCGCCCTGCGCGAAAAGTTGAGGATGCGGGTCAGAGCGCTGGCGCTTGGGCCACCCCGGCCCCCTGACAAAACCCCGGGCGTTAGCGCGGCCGCGAAGCCGGCGGCGGCGCGCGTCCGCGCGATGGCGATGGATACGACCGCCGCCTCGGGAGGGGACGACACCTACGCCGCGGCGATGCTCGTGCGCGGCGCCGAGGTCCTCCACTGCCTCGCCTCCGCCAGCCGGCCGGTGTGGATCCAGGTCTCGCGCAAGTCGCTCGACGTCGGTCCCGAAGCGCCCTGCGCCGACGGCCTGCCCTCGAGCGATCTGAGCGTCTCCACCCTTCGCGACCTCGACCTGCCCTATTGCGCGTCCTGGTGCGGCGTCGGGTGTTTCAATCACGGGGTCTATCGGTTCCAGTTCGGCATCCAGAGCCCCTTCGAGATTTCGGTCGACGGAGAGCCCCTCTGCGTCCATGCTTCCGACGACGGCGCGACCCGTTTCGCCCACGCCTGCCTGGACGGCGAGCATGAGGTCTGCGTCACCCTAAGCGCCTGGAGTTGCGCCCAGACGTTCCTGATGGACGCCTACCGAATCCGATAGGGAGGCCGACATGGCCGACGGCGAGACCCGCATCATCAGCCAACCGGAGGGCGAGGTGTTCGCGGTCGCGCACGACGGCGTCGTACGGGTGCAGGGCGGCTGCCAGGACGATCCCTTGAATCACCGGGTCGCCGGCGAGGTCGTCCACGCCACCTCCGCCGACCGGCCCCTGGTCCATATGGTGCTTTGGGACGAGGACTGCGCCTGCGAGGTCAACGGCCGGATCGTCGTGGCTGGAGACGCCGACGCGCCGCTGAAAGTGGACATGCGCCACGCCTTCACCGATGTGCATCAGCAAGCCCACGTCGTCAGAACCGCGCTTGCCGAACCGATACACCACGCCTTGCAGATGCGAACGCCGTTGCAGGTGCGTTTCTGCAACGCCTGGAACATCGCCTCGGACTATACGATGGAGATCAACCTGGGCCAAAATCGCCTGATCAGCCTGCGCCTGACCGGCGCCACCGTGGCCAAGCCGCAGCCCTGCGAAGACGAGCCCTGCGCCCCGGTCGTCACCCGGCCCATCCACCCTTAGATCCCGGCGGCCCATGGCGGAAAAATCCCACATTCCACAATCGGCGACGACGTTGGAGCCCGACACAAGGG
>JACDGF010000219.1 GCA_013815405.1 Caulobacteraceae bacterium
GCCCTGGCCTTCACCCTGCGGTTGGGGCGCATCCGCTGGGTTCGGCTCGAAGCCCCGGCGCCGCTCGCCCGGAATCGGGAGCGGAGTCCCCGCGGCGTTCCGCCCCGGGAACCCCCGGCACCCCTGGCCATCCGGCCGCCCAAGGCCGCCCCCAGGGCCTCGGGCCGCGAGGAGCGCGAGATCCAGCCGAGCTTCCCCTTCGCCGAAAGCGGCGGGTTCAAATTGCCGGAACTGGCCATGCTGGCCAAGCCCAAGCCCCGGGCCTCGGCCTATGATCCCGAGGCGCTGCGCCAGAACGCCCGGTTGCTGGAAGGCGTCCTGGCCGAGTTCGGAGTGCGCGGCCAGATCGACCAGATCCGGCCCGGCCCCGTGGTCACCCTTTACGAACTGGTCCCCGCGCCGGGGGTCAAGTCGGCCCGGGTGGTGGCCCTTTCCGACGACATCGCCCGCTCGATGAGCGTCGCCGCCTGCCGGGTCAGCGTGGTTGCCGGGCGCAACGCCATCGGCATCGAGCTGCCCAACCCCCGCCGCGAGACCGTCTACCTGCGCGACCTGCTCTCCAGCGCCGAATATGAGCGGGCCAGCCAGACCCTTCCACTGGCCCTGGGCGAATCGATCGGCGGGGAGCCCTATATCGTCGACCTGGCCAAGATGCCGCACCTGCTGGTGGCCGGCACCACCGGGTCCGGGAAATCGGTGGGGATCAACGCCATGATCCTCTCGATCCTCTACCGTCTCTCGCCCGACCAGTGCCGGTTCATCATGATCGACCCCAAGATGCTGGAGCTGTCGGTCTACGACGGCATCCCGCACCTGCTGGCCCCGGTGGTCACCGATCCGAAGAAGGCCATCGTGGCCTTGAAATGGACCGTGCGCGAGATGGAGGACCGCTATCGGCGGATGTCCAAGATCGGGGTGCGCAACCTGGCCGGCTACAACGAGCGGGCGCGCGAGGCCCTGGCCCGCAGCGAACACTTCGTCCGCACCGTCCAGACCGGATTCGACGCGAACGGGCGGCCGATCTACGAGGAGGAGAAGATCCGCCCCGAGCCCATGCCCTATCTGGTGGTGGTGATCGACGAGGTCGCCGACCTGATGATGGTGGCGGGCAAGGACATAGAAGGCGCGGTCCAGCGCCTGGCCCAGATGGCCCGGGCGGCGGGCATCCACCTGATCATGGCCACCCAGCGGCCCAGCGTCGACGTGATCACCGGCACGATCAAGGCCAACTTCCCCACCCGCATCGGCTTCCAGGTCACCTCCAAGATCGATTCGCGCACCATCATGGGCGAGCAAGGGGCCGAGCAGCTGCTAGGCCAGGGCGACATGCTCTACATGGCCGGCGGGGGGCGGATCACCCGCCTGCACGGCCCCTTCGTCTCCGAGGAAGAGGTCGACAAGGTGGCCAGGTTCCTGCGCGGCCAGGGCGAGCCGCAATACCTCGACGACATCACCGCCTCCCCCGACGAGGACGAGGACGGCGATCCCCTGGGCGACGGCGAGGGGGGCTCTGACGACCTCTACGACCGTGCGGTGGCCGTGGTCACGCGCGACCGCAAGGCCTCCACCAGCTACGTCCAGCGCCGCCTGCAGATCGGCTACAACCGCGCCGCCTCGCTGATCGAACGCATGGAGCGCGAAGGCGTGGTCACCGGCGCCAACCACGCCGGCAAGCGCGACATCCTGGCGGGGCCGCCGCCGGTCTGATACGCGGGAGCGATGCCGCCAGCCTCCCTCGGCCGACGTCGGGCGCTCGTCGGCGTTGCGCTCATGCTCGCCTCCCCGGCGGTAGCCGCCCCCGTCGCCATCCCGCTCTCCGCCAACGACGCTGCCCTGGTGGAACGGGCGCGGGCCTATCTGTCCGACCTCCACGGCGCCAAGGGCCGTTTCGTCCAGACCGACCCGCGCGGGACGATCAGCGCCGGGACGTTCTGGCTGGAGCGCCCCGGCAGGGCGCGTTTCGAATACGATCCGCCCTCCGGCCTCGTGATCGCCTCGGACGGCCGCCGGGTTCGGCTCGTCGACCGGCGCCTGAAGACCATCCAGGCCTATCCGCTGAGCGTCACGCCCCTCGCCCTCTTCCTGGCGCGCGACATCCGGCTGGACCGGGGCGTCGTGGTCACCCAGGTGACCCGGCGCGCCGGCGGCTTTTCGATCCTCGCCCGCGACGGTCGCAAACAGGCGCAGGGCCGGATCACCCTCGACTTCACCGACCCGCCGCTGGCCCTGGCCGGCTGGGCCCTGACCGACCCTCAAGGCGGCGTGACCCGCGTCCGCCTCCTCGACTTCGCGCCGGCCGGACCCTTCCTGGCGACGCTCTTCGTGCTGACGGATCCGAAGGCTATGTCGGCGGCGCCCGATCGGCGCTAGGCTGTCGCCATGCGCATCGCCTCCTGGAACATCAATTCCGTGCGATTGCGCGCCGAACAGGTGGCGAGATTCGTGCGGGAGGCGGAACCGGACGTGCTCTGCCTGCAGGAGATCAAGTGCCAGGAAGCGGAATTCCCGGTCGAAGCCTTCGCCGCCGCAGGGCTGCTCCATATCAGGATCAGTGGCCAGAAGGGCTGGCACGGCGTCGCCATCGCCTCGCGCCTGCCGCTGGAAGACGCGCCATCTCTCGCCGTCTGCCGCGAAGGCCACGCCCGCTGCGTCTCGGCCATCGTGGCCGGGGTGGAAATCCAGAACTTCTACATCCCGGCCGGCGGCGACCTCCCCGACCGCGCCGCCAATCCCAAATTCGACCACAAGCTCGATTTCTTCGCGCGCCTGACCGGCGAGATGGCCCGCCGCGATCCCAAGGCGGCCCTGGTCATCGCCGGCGATCTCAACGTGGCCCCGGGCGAGAACGATGTGTGGAATCACAAATTCATGTCCAAGGTGGTCAGCCACACGCCGGTCGAGGTCGAAGCCATGGCGGCGCTGAAGGCCAGCCTCGACTTCATCGACCTCGCCCGCGAGGCGACGCCGGAGCCGGAGAAGCTGTTTTCCTGGTGGAGCTACCGCGCCGCCGACTTTCGCGCCTCCAACCGCGGCCTGCGCCTGGATCACATCTGGATCACCCCCGGCCTGCGCGACGCCGCCTTCCAGGCCGGCAAGCCCAGCGCCCGGGTCCACGACTACGTCCGCGCCTGGGACCGCCCCAGCGACCACGCTCCGGTGACGGTCGATCTCGCCGTGTGAGGGGCGCGTTCCTTGCCAGAGCCGGCGGTCGCCCCCTCACGCGGGCGCGGATCGAAACGGTGGCGCTAAGCCCGCCCTTCACGGCGTTCCAGGTCGCCCCCTCACGGGGGCGCGGATCGAAACGTCCTGGTAGGTGGAGACGGTCTCGTCGCCGCCGAGGCGCCCCCTCACGGGGGCGCGGATCGAACAAAGCTCTTTTCGACCTGTCGGTGTGATCAGCAGGCGATCGCCTCGAGGCGGCCAGCGCCGGCGTGGCCTCGCAGGGTGGACGGATGCCCATGCCGGATCGACTTCCCCCACGCCGACGCGACGTTGATCGCCTCCAGAGGAATGGAAACTTCGATCGGCTTCTTGCGGACAGGCGCGGTCATCCGGCTCGCTCGATATCGGTCTGGGAGAAGTCATCGCCCTTGAACAGCAAGGGCTCGCCGGTCGCCTTGGCCAGGGCGTAGGAGAAGCAGTCGCCGAAGTTGAGCCCCGCCGGGTGACGCCCCTTGCCGAACCGCCGGAAGGCGTCGATGGCCAGCTTCGCCTGTTCGTCCGAGAGCGCGACGACCTCCAGTTTCAGGCCTTCGAGGAGCGCCCGCATCTGGTCCAGACCCGGCTCTCCCCTGCGGCTCAGGGCGACGAGGCCGACTTCCACGCGCGTGGCGGCGCTGAGCAGGCGATTTGCGGCCGTCTTGATCGCGTTGCGGAATTCGCGCTCCTCCGGCTCGCGGCCGAGGATCGCCATCAGCGCCGAGCTATCGACGACCATCAGGAAGGAAGGCCGTTCTCGTCGTAGCCGAGAATCTCATCCGCCGGGCGGCTATCCAGAACGGGAAGGGTGTTGAACCGCTCGATGATCGCATCGATCGCCGCGTCGTCCCACGGCCGCTCGCCACGCTTGAGCTGCTCGTTCCGCAGCCGCAGCCTGAGCGCGCCGCGCACCGCTTGGGTCAAAGACTCCCCCGTCAGGCTCGCAACCTGTCGGGCGAGGCTGTCGGTCTCCCGATCCTTCAAGCTGAGCGCCATGCGAGTCGCCCTATAGAAAACCCTCCTCATTCTATATCGCGGCGATTGTCCTGTGTCGAGGTGGATCGGTCAGGCGCCTAGCGTTTTGATCAGCAGACGGTCGCCTCGAGGTGACCGGCCTGGCCATAGTCGAGCTTGCGACAGCAGTTCTTTGGCGTCGCCGTTTAGAGTGTCCCTGTTGGCGACCCAGATCACCGCGCAGGTATCGAGCAGAATCGGACGCGTCATTGCACCTCGGCATCCCACACTTCTCCGGTAGGTTCCGTCAGATCGAAGCCGGGTTGCACCCAAACGGTTCCGGCGAGAGCGCGATGCAGGCGCTCGAGAACGTCCGACCCTCTTCGCGAAGGGCTCGGCATCGAACCCCGAGCCTGAGTATCCGCGCGTCGAAATACGAGCTTTCGATTTTCCAAATCGATACGCTCGGTTCGAAAGCCCGCGTCCAACCAAACCTTTGTCATGACGTTATTGGAGGTGACCTGACCCCCGTTTCTCATCCAGTCATAATGAGAGTCCGGGGTTGATCTGATCCTTCTTGGTGGTGGCTGGCAAGAGCCGGGTGCGCGGAGCCGCCGCATTGCGCAGCGCGCCGGG
>JACDGF010000220.1 GCA_013815405.1 Caulobacteraceae bacterium
CCACCGCCCCCGCCGCCATTGTGACCGGCGGCCAGAGCCGGGCCCGCCGCCAAGGCGGTCGCCGCCGACAGCGTCACCGCCGCCGCTATCGTCTTGAAAGTCGTGCGCATGGGAATCTCGCCATCCTGATCCGAGGGATTCAATCCTGTAGGCTCGATTTTTCCCCACGCAAGCTGAACCCGACGTGAACGAGCCTGTCAGAATGAGGCGTGGACGCGACGCTCACCTGCGGAGGCTTTGAGATTTTCTCGCGTGGCGACGGGCGTTCAACCGTCTAATTCCCCCCTCGCCTACCGTGTATTAGAGGTCATGCCGATGCCCGTCGACGTCCTCTTCCAGGCCTTCGCCCTGAAGACCCTCACCCTCCCCAACCGGGTGGTCATGGCGCCGATGACCCGGTCGCTTTCTCCGCGAGGGGTGGCGACCGAGGACGTCGCCGCGTACTACGCCCGCCGAGCCGCCGCGGAGGTCGGTCTGATCATCTCCGAAGGCACGGGCGTGGCGAGGCCGGCCGCGCTCAACGATCCCGACATTCCCCGGTTTCACGGCGAGGCGGAACTGGCGGCCTGGAGGCGGGTAATCGATAGCGTCCACGCCGCCGGCGGCCTGATGGCGCCGCAACTGTGGCATGTCGGCGCGGTGCGCGGCCGCCACCCCACCTGGGCGCCCGACGGTCCCTACGACAGCCCCTCGGGGCTCTCCAGGCCCGGCCACAAGTTCGGCGAAGGGATGACAGACGAAGCGGTGGCCGACGCCATCGACGCCTTCGCCGCCGGCGCCGGGGCCGCCCGGCGCCTGGGCTTCGATGCGGTCGAACTGCATGGGGCCCACGGCTACCTCATCGATCAGTTCTTCTGGGAGGGCACCAACGCCCGGGATGATATCTTCGGCGGTCGCGACATCGCCGGCCGGGCGCGGTTCGCGGCGGAAATCCTCAAAGCCGTACGCCGGGCCGTCGGGCCGGCGTTTCCGGTGATCATCCGCCTCTCCCAATGGAAGCAGCAGGATTTCGCCGCCAGGCTCGCCCACACGCCCGCGGAGATGGAGGCGTGGCTCAGGCCCCTGGTCGAGGCGGGCGCCGACATGCTGCATTGCTCGCAACGGCGGTTCTGGGAGCCGGAGTTCGAAGGTTCGGACCTCAATTTCGCCGGCTGGGCCAAGAAGGTCACCGGCGTACCGACCATCACAGTGGGCTCGGTGGGCCTCACGGGCGACTTCATCGCGGCCTATGGCGGAGAGGCGTCCCGGCCGGCATCCCTGGACGAACTCGTCCGCCGGCTGGAACGCGGCGACTTCGACCTCGTCGCCGTTGGGCGCGCCCTGCTCCAGGATCCCCTCTGGGCGCGAAAGGTGCGCCAGGGACGCACCGAGGAGTTGATGGATTTCGAGCGTTCGGCGATGGTGACGCTGTCTTGAAACGGCGCCCGGTCTTGCGCATTCATCCGTTGAAATTGAGCCTCAACCCGGGCCTCGGCCAGCGGCATTTGTAGAGCTTGCCGGTGGACGAGCCGGTCACCCAGGCGTCGCGCATGTCGGCCCCGCCGAAGCAGAGGTTGGTGGTGATGAGGTCGGGAAAGGCGAAATGCTCCGTGGCCCCCTCCGGGTCGAAGGCGGTGACGCCGCCGTTGATGATCGTGGCCACGCAGATCTTGCCGCCGGCTTCCACGGCCAGGCTGTCGAGTAGCTGATAGCCCGGCAGATTGCCGATCACCCGTCCAGGCGCGAACCCGGGCGGGGGCATCAGCTCGCCGGGCGCCGCGACGTCGAACGCCCACAGGCGGCCAAGATGGGTGTCGGCCATATAGACCACGCCTTCGTCCGGCGAGAGGCCCACCCCGTTGGGAGAGATCAAATGGCCTCGGGCGCGGACGATCCTCGCGCCGTCGGTCGTTGCATAGTGGAGCGCGCCGAACTTGCGCCCCTCCAGATCGCCGGCGCCATGATCGGTGAACCAGAAGCCTCCCTGCCTGTCGAACACCAGGTCATTGGGCCCGACCAGCCGCTTGCCGTCACAGGAGTCGTAGACCGTCTCGACCTTGCCGGTGGCGATGTCGACGCGCTGGATCGAGCCGCCCGCGTGGCCGGCGGGCGTCGGCCCTGGGATGGTCAGGCCGGCCTGCTCGAGCCAGGTGAAGGCGCCGCCGTTGTTGGTGACCCAGATGGCGCCGTCGGGGCCGATCGCCGCGCCGTTGGGCCCTCCGCCGCAGTCCGCGACCCGCGATATCGCCCCGTCCGCCTCGACCCGGGTCAAGACACCCCGCGCGATCTCCGTCAGGATCACCGACCCGTCGGCCATGGCGATGGGCCCTTCGGGAAATCCCAGGCCTTCGGCGACCAGTTGGATGTTCATGGCGTGCGCTCCGTTGGTGACGCCGGCCTCACGGGGGCGCGGCGGGAGCAGACTCCCGCCGCCTTTCGAGAATCCGGAAGACGAAGGGGTGGTCGTCCTTTTCGCCGGCGGGAAAGGATTCGCGGCTGACCTCGATCCAGTCGCTTTCCGCGAACGACGGGAAGACGACATCGCCGGCGGGACGGGCCTCCACCTCGGTAAGATAGACGCGGCTCGCCCGGGGAAGGGCTGCCTCGATGAGCGCCGCGCCGCCGATCACGCAGACCTCAGGCGCCCCGTCCTCGCGCGCCTGTTCCCGGCCGATCTGCACCGCCTGCGAGAGATCATCGCACACCACCGCGCCGGCGGGCGCGAAGGAGCCGTCGCGCGAGAGGACGATGTTCATCCTTCCGGGCAACGGTTTCCTCGGCAGGCTGTCCCAGGTCTTGCGGCCCATGATCACCGGCTTGCCGAGGGTCAGCGCGCGAAACCGGGCCATGTCCGATCCGAGCCGCCACGGCAGGCCGCCCGCCCGGCCGATGACGCCGTTCACGGCGCGCGCCACGGGACCCACGGTGAGGCGGACGGCGCTCGCCCGGCCCGCCGCCATCAGACCGCGATCGGCGCCGGGATGGCTGGGTGGGCGCGGTAGCCGTCCAGCGCGACATCCTCGGGAGCGAAGGCGAAGAGATCGGTCCTGTCCGCGAGCCGCAGGGTCGGCAAGGGGTAGGGCTCGCGGGCGACTTGGCGCGCCGCTTGATCCAGGTGGTTGAGATAGAGATGGGCGTCTCCCAGCGTATGGACGAACTCGCCCACTCCCAGGCCGGCAATCTTGGCGATCATGTGGGTGAGCAGGGCGTAGCTGGCGATGTTGAACGGTACGCCCAGGAAGACGTCGGCCGATCGCTGATAGAGCTGGCAGGAGAGCCGCCCCCGCGCGACGTGGAATTGGAAGAGGCAATGGCAGGGCGCCAGGGCCATGGCGTCGAGATCCGCCGGGTTCCAGGCGGACACGACATGCCGGCGGCTATCGGGCTGGTCGCGTAGGCCCTGGACGAGCCTGGCGATCTGATCGATCGCCCGCCCGTCCGGCGTGGCCCAGGAACGCCATTGCTTGCCATAGACCGGTCCCAGGTCGCCCTTCTCGTCCGCCCATTCGTCCCAGATGGTGCAGCCTCGCTCCCGCAGCCAGGCGACGTTGGTCTGGCCGGAAAGGAACCAGATGAGTTCCAGCACGACCGATCGGAAATGCACCTTCTTGGTGGTGACGAGGGGAAAGCCGGCCGCCAGGTCGAACCGCATCTGGCGGCCGAACACGCTCAAGGTTCCGACACCCGTACGATCGCCCCGCTCGACACCTTCGCTCATGATCTCCGCGAGCAGGCCAAGATACTGGCGCTCGGGGTGGTCCAGGGCGTCGATGGGTGCGAGGGCGTTCATGGCGACGGCCAGTCTAGACCCGAATCGCGGCGGTCAGCCGCCAAATCCGCCTTGATCGAGGAAAGCCTGCTCGTCGGGCGATGTCTCGCGGCCGAGGCAGCGGTTGCGGTGCGGGAAGCGGCCGAACCGGGCGATGATGTCGCTGTGGAGCCGCGCCCATTTGAGCCAGTCCGAATCCCCGGTTTCCCGGTCCAGCGCTTCGCAAAGCTCGACGCCCAGCGCCTGGTCCGCCACATCCTCGGAGTGTTCGAAGGGGAGGTAGAAGAATTGGCGAAGGGCCGCGGTGGCGGCCCGGTCATGGCCGCGGCCAACCGCCGCGCGGGCGACGTTCCGCGCCAGGGGGTCGGTGGCGAAGGCGTGCGCCGTCCCGCGCCACAGGTTGCGCGGAACCTGGTCCAGAAGCAGCAGGAGCGCCAGGGATCCGTCGGCGGTCCCGGTCCAGTCGTCGCGCTCGCCCCGGGCCGCGGCGAAATGGTCGGTTTCGAACGCCTCGCGGATCGCCGAATCGAAGGCGGCGGTCTTGACGAACCACGCCTTTCGGCCCGCCTCCAGCCAAAAGGCGATGATCGTGGACGGGCGCGGCGTCATGCGAGCGGCTTGATAGACGTCCTTGCCGCGGCGGGCTAGAAGCCACGCCTCGACGCGGGGCCTCCGAGGTGACGATCGTGCGCGTTTACCACGACCGTGACGCCGACCTCGCCCGCCTCCTGGACAGGAAGATCGCCGTCGTCGGCTACGGCTCCCAGGGCCACGCCCACGCCCTCAACCTGCGCGACTCCGGGGTCAAGGGCATCAGGGTCGCCCTGCCCGCCGGCTCGGCATCGGCGGCCAGGGCGCGGGGCGAGGCCCTGACGGTGACGAGCGTCGCCAAGGCCGCCGCCTGGGCCGACATGATCGTGATGGCCGCCCCCGACGAATTGCAGCGCGCCATCTTCGAGAACGACATCGCCCCCCATTTGCGCGACGGCGCCGCCCTGCTCTTCATTCACGGCTTCAACATCCATTTCAAAC
>JACDGF010000221.1 GCA_013815405.1 Caulobacteraceae bacterium
GTGCGGGCCTTCGACGCCCGCACCGGCGCCCTTGCCTGGAGCTTCGATCCCCTGGCCGCCGCCGCGCCGGGTGTGGTCGCCGGCGCCGCCAACGTCTGGGCTCCGATGTCGGCGGACGAGGCGCGCGGCCTGGTCTTCCTGCCCACCACCAGCCCCAGCCCCGATTTCTGGGGCGGCGCGCGGGCCGGCGCCGACGGCCAAGCCAGCTCCGTGGTCGCCCTGCACGCCGCCACCGGCAAGGTCGCCTGGGCCTTCCAGACGGTGCATCATGACGTGTGGGACTACGACAATCCCGCCCAGCCCACGCTCGCCGATATCGGCTATGGCGGCGGAAGGCGCCCGGCCGTTCTTCAGGCGACCAAGCAGGGCCTGCTTTTCACCTTGGGCCGCGACGACGGCGTTCCGGTCATTCCGGTCGTGGAGCGGGCGGTTCCCCAAGGCGCCGCGCCGGGCGAAGCCTTGTCGCCCACCCAGCCTTTCCCGATCGCGCCGCGCCCCCTCGCGCCCAGCCGGATCGAGCCGAAGGACGCCTTCGGGATCACGCCGTGGGACAGGGGCGCCTGCCGCAAGCTGATCGCCACCGCGCGCCACGAAGGCCTCTTCACCCCGCCCTCGATAAGGGGGACGCTGTTCTATCCCTTCACCGGCGGCGGCGCGAACTGGGGGGGCCTGGCCTTCGACCCCGGGCGCGGCGTCGCCTATCTCAACACCTCCAGCGCCCTGCATCGGGTCACCCTGATCCCGGCCGCCGAGGTCGCGGCGGCCAAGGCGGCCGAACCGGATGTGGAGATCTCGCCCCAGGCCGGGGCGCCGTTCGGCATGCGCCGCCAGGTCCTGCTCTCGCCGCTCGGCCTGCCGTGCAATCCGCCGCCCTGGGGCCTGCTCCACGCCATCGACATGAGGACCGGGCGCATCCTGTGGCAGGTTCCGCTCGGCACGACCGAGGACAAGGCCCCGTTCTCGCAGTTCATCCTGCCGCACGTCGGCATGCCAAACTTCGGCGGCCCCATCGTCACCGCCTCGGGCCTCGTCTTCATCGGCGCGGCCCTGGACGATTACCTGCGCGCCTTCGACGCCGCCACCGGCAAGGAACTCTGGCGCGGGCGCCTCCCCGCCGGCGGCCAGGCCACCCCCATGACCTATGTCTTCAAGGGCCGCCAATACGTCCTCATCGCCGCCGGCGGCCACGCCAAGTCGGGGACCAAGCGGGGGGATCAACTGGTGGCGTTCGCCTTGCCGGGGCCCGCGCCCCCTCCATCCCGACGCTGAAGAAGCGCCGCGCCCCCTCCCCCGCTTCGCATGGGAGGATTATGAAAGACTCTCAATCCTCCCCGCCGTCTTGCGGGGCAGGGGACCCCGAAGGGGTGGAGGGGGCGCAAGGCGGCGTCCGCACGGCTTGGTGTTGGACCCTCGACCACCGGCGCCTCACGCCTCCAGCTCGATGTCCCAATAGAGATAATCCAGCCAGCTCTGGTGCAGGTGGTTGGGGGGGAATTTGCGGCCGTGGTTCTGCAGCTCGTACATGGTAGGGCGCCGGGGGTGGCGGCGCGGGCGCATGGCGGCCTGGCCGAGGGTCCGGCCGCCCTTGGCCAGATTGCACCTCGCGCAGGCGGTGACGATGTTTTCCCAGGTGGTGCGGCCGCCGCGCGAGCGGGGAATGACGTGATCGAAAGTCAGGTCCTCGCCGGCCCCGCAATACTGGCAGGAGAAGGCGTCGCGCAGGAAGAGGTTGAACCTCGTGAAAGCCGGCGGCCGGTCCTGGGCCACATAGGTCTTCAACGACACCACGCTGGGCAGCCGCATCTCGAGCGAAGGGGAATGTACCAGGGTCTCGTAGGTGGAGACGACATCGACGCGATCGAGGAACACCGCCTTGATCGTCTCCTGCCAGGACCACAGCGACAGGGGATAGTAGGACAGGGGCCGAAAATCGGCGTTCAGCACCAGGGCGGGCGCGCCGGAAGGCGGACGGCTAAGCACCTGCATGGCCGTCTCCATCGCCGCGGCGCGACGTGGCGGGATTTTGGCTTGGGGTGTGGCTGAAGGCCTCGATCTCCGTAGCCTAAGGGGCCATCCGATGTCCGGTACGACCCTTAAGGGAGATTCGGCGACATCTCCATGACGGAAAACAGTGGCGCGTTCGCCTCGGCGGGCCGGGCCGGGTTCGGGCGACGACGGATCATCTCCGCGTCGGGGGCGTTTGAGAGGGGCTCTTAAGGAAAAACCCCTCTCAAAGCCGTGGCCCGATCATCCCGCGGATGCCAGGAAACACTTAGGCGCCGGTGACGGCGGTGGCGCCGGCGAGAATGACGCCCAGGGAAACCAGGAACACCGCGACGGTGCGATCGAACAGGGTGGAGAACTTTGCGAGAGACATGACGAGAGATCCTTATCCTTGGTTGAACCTCCGGGGGAGCGGAGGGCGTCCTATCTGGACAACGTTTAGATAGCACCTATGTGAACGGTGTCAAGATAATCTTTACAACGTTTGGATTAAGTTTTACGGTGGCCGCAATCAGAGAAAATGGAAACGCCATGGCTTCACTCCAGGCTCAGGAAATCCGCCCCTATCATCACGGCGATCTCTCGCGCGCCTTGATCCAGGCCGGCCGTCGCATCCTCGAGATGGGAGGCCCCGCGGCGCTCTCCCTGCGCGCGGTGGCCCGGGAAGCGGGGGTGAGCCCCGCGGCGCCCTATCACCATTTCAAGGACAAGTGCGAACTGCTGGAAGCGATCGCCAAGGAAGGCTGGATGGAGCTGACCTCCGCCATCGCCAAGGCCCGCGCCCGGGCCCCCGACGCCCGCGCCGCCCTGACCAACATCGGGGTGGCCTATGTCTGTTTCGCCAGGGACAATCCGGCGCTCTACCGCACCATGTACGACGGGGCCTGTGACCGGGCCACCATGCCCGATCATGCCAAGAAAGGCGACAGCGGCTGGCGCCATGTCCGCGAAGCCCTGCTCGAAGCCGGGGCCGATCCGGCCGAGGAGCGCGACCTGGAACTGGCCACTATCGCCGCCTGGTGCGCCGCCCACGGGGTGGCCGAGATGGCCGGCTTCAAGGAGTTCGAGCCGTTGAAGAACGCTCTTGGCGGCGAAGAGCCCTTCGTCCGCGCCGTTCTCGAGCACGTCGGTATCTTCGCGGCGATGTCGCGGCCCAAGACCCCGGGGTGACGGACCCAGGTTTCGTCACCCGCTTCGCCCCCTCGCCCACCGGCCTGCTTCACCGCGGCCACGCCTTTTCCGCCCTCACCGCCTTCGAAGCCGCCCGCGCCGCCGGCGGTCGCTTCCTCCTGCGCGTCGAGGACATCGACCATGGCCGCTGCCGGCCGGAATTCGAATCGGCGATCCTGGAGGATCTGGCCTGGTTGGGCCTGACGTGGGAGACGCCGGTCCGGCGCCAGTCGGAGCATATGGCGGTCTACCGGGACGCGGTGGACCGCCTGCGCGCCCGGGGCCTGGTCTACCGCTGCTCCAAGACCCGGCGCGAGGCCCTCGCCGACATCGGCCGCGCACCGCACGGGCCGCCGCCGCCGCCGGCGCCCGGACCCGCCTCCGGCGCTTTCGCCTGGCGCCTCTCCCTGGCCGAAGCCTCCCGCCAACTGGGCGGCTTTCAGGCACTGGGCTTCATCGAGGAAGGCCTGGGGTTCGTGGCCGCCCGCCCGGAGGGCGCCGGCGACGTGATCCTGGCGCGCAAGGATCTGGGCGTCGCCTATCATCTGGCGGTGGTGATCGACGACGCCCTGCAGGGCGTCACCCATGTGATGCGCGGCGCCGACCTCTTCGAGGCCACCCACAACCAGCGCGTTCTCCAGGCCCTTCTGGGCCTGCCCACCCCGATCTATCGCCATCACCGCCTGCTCCTGCGGGCGGACGGCAAGCGATACGCCAAGCGGGACGCCGCCGAGACCCTGAGGGACCTGCGCGCCCGAGGCGTCGGCGCCCCCGCTCTCCTTGGGGAGTTGGGATATTAACCACCTTGTCAGTAGTCGGAAGATAACCAGATTCAACGTTCCTAGATCCTAGCCGACAGTCACATTCCCCCTAAAAGTCGTCGGTCTGGTGTATCCAATTAGACACATTTATCATTTAGTCGGGTGGCTATGGAAACTGATCAAACCCCTCGGGCGTTCGAGCAGTTGAGCGCATTTAGGCCACATTCCATCTTTGGGGAGATGAGGGATGACCACCAAGCGGCTGAGGGGAACCTACACCGGCGGTTACACGATTTCCGCCGCCTATTCCTTGCTCAAAATCGACGACACCGCCGTGATCAAGGGTGTAGGCATCGTCGGCGGCGCGCCGGTGAAGGTCGAAAACCACGGCGTGATCCTCTCCGGCAAGGGCGGAGACGGGAGCGCGAGCCACGTTCAGGGCCGTGACGGCAATACCGGGATAAACCTGGCTGGCGGCAACCGCGTGGTCAATTTCGGAACCGTCATCGCCGGCCAGGGCGGGGGAGGCTACAGCTATCGGCCGGGTGCCTACGCCGGCGCGGGCGGCGCGGGCGGCGCGGCGGTCGTATTCTCCACCTCCGGCTCGGTCACCAACCGAAATGTGATCCTTGGGGGTGATGGCGGGGCCGGCGGCGCGCGCCTCGCCTCTGGAGGTCCCGCGGGAGTCGGAGGCGCCGGAGGCGCCGGAATCCTGCTCATCGCGGGGGGCGACGTGATCGACAGCGCCCAGGTCACCGGCGGCGCCGGGGGCATCGGCGGCTATGGGCTGCAGGGCGGCGCCGCGGGCGGGGCCGGCGGCGCGGCCATCGCCTTTGGAGC
>JACDGF010000222.1 GCA_013815405.1 Caulobacteraceae bacterium
CACCAGGGCCACCCTCAATCCCGGTCCGGTCCCGTCCAGGGCGCCCGGGCCCTCCGCCAATTCGAGGTGGCCGCGATGCGCCCGCGCGACGGCCGCGACGAGAGAAAGGCCCAGACCGACCCCGGGCTCGTTTCGACTGTTCTCGAGGCGGACGAAGCGTTCCACGACGCGGCCCCGATCGCTTTCGGGGACGCCCGGCCCGGTGTCGGTGACCGAGATCTCGACGTCGCCCGACGAGCGGCGGCGGACGCGGAGCATCACCGCGCCGCCGGCCGGGGTGTATTTCACGGCGTTGTCCAAGATGTTGGCGAGAGCCTGGGCGATGAATTCACGATTGCCTTTCAAGCTTAGGGCCGGAACGAGTTCGGCTTTGAATTCGAGGCCCTTTTCCTCGCAAAGGGGTTCGTAGAGTTCGGCCATGTCGGCGGCGAGGACGCTCGGATCGAACACGGTCTGATTGGGCGCGTCGCCGGCCGCCTCGAGCCTGGCGATGGCGAGCACGGCGGCAAAGGTGCGCAAGACGCCATCGGCGTCGTCCAGGGCCTGATGGAGGGCGAGCTTGGGGTCGGCGCGACCGGCGTCGGCCTCGATCATCGCCACCTCGAGCCTCGCGCGCAGGCGAGTGAGGGGCGAGCGCAGGTCATGGGCGATGGCGTCGCCGGCGTGACGCAGGCCGCCAATGGATCGCTCGAGCCGCGACAGCATGTCGTTCAGCCCCGACGCCAGCTCGTCGTATTCGTCGCCGGTTCCGCGCACCGCGGCGCGGGCCCCAAGATCGCCACCCCGCGCCGCTTCGATCACGTCGGTCAGGCTGACGATATTGCGCCGGACATTGCGACTGACCAGAACGCCGCCGGCGAGCCCCAGGACGATCACCATGGCGCCGGCCCCCCAGAGCGCGCGCAATATCCTGACCACATAGGATTCCGATTCGCCGACGTCGGCGCCCACGAACATCAGCTCGCCGCCCGGCATGCGCTCCTGGAGACCCCGGGCGGGGCGCTTGACCACGGCGCCGTCGACATCGGTCTGGGTGAGGACGAAGCTCGCCCAATCGCGATCCCCCTCGAAATCATGAACCGGGGAGGCGGCGATCGAACCGGAGATCGGCGCGCCGGCCTTGTCCATCAGCAGATAGAGCATGGCCCGATCGGCGCTCGAGCGCTCGATCACCGACTGGTTGAGCGCCGCGAAGCCTCCCCGCCGATAGACCGCCTCCAGGGATTGCATTTCGCGGCTCACGCCGGCGTCGGCCCGCCGGGTCACCTCGCCGGCCGTGGCCAGGTAGATGTAAGCCAAAAAAGCGCTCGCCGCGGCCGCGAACAAGGCCAGGAACAGAAGGGTCAGCCGAAACGGCGTGGTGCGGAAGAGGCGCGGCGGGCGCATTCTCTTTTTGAGGGCGCGCTCAGGCTTCCAAGCGGTAGCCGGCGCCGCGAACGGTCTGCAGCATCGGCCTGTCGAAGCCCTTGTCGATCTTGGATCTCAGGCGGGAAATGTGCACGTCGATGACGTTGGTCTGGGGATCGAAGTGGTATTCCCAGACCTTCTCCAACAGCATAGTCCGGGTCACCGACTGGCCGGCGTTGCGCATCAGGAACTCCAGGAGCTGGAATTCGCGCGGCTGAAGGTCGATGTCCCGGCCGGCGCGGCGAACCTCGCGGCCGATCAGATCCATCTCCAGGTCGCCGACGCGCAACAGGGTCTGGACCGATCCGGTCTCCCTGCGGCGGGCGAGCGCCTCGACCCGGGCGATCAGCTCCGCCAAGGCATAGGGTTTGACCAGATAGTCGTCGCCGCCGGCCTTGAGCCCGGCGACCCGGTCGGTGATCTCGCCAAGCGCCGAAAGGAACAGGACCGGTGTCTGGTCGCCCTCCGCGCGCAGCCTTTCCACCATGGTGACGCCATCGACCCGCGGCATCATCCGATCGACGACCAGAACGTCGAATCGATGGGCGCGCGCGGCGGCCAGCCCCGCCTCGCCGTCGGGCGAGGTTAGACAGTCGTGGCCCGCCTCGACGAGCCCCTTGACCATGGCGTCGGCGGCCTCGACGTCGTCCTCGACGATCAGCAGTCTCACCCGCGCGCCCCCTTTGGCCGGTCAGCCGTCGATCTTGATGGGGACGAACAAGGTGCGCCCAGCGCGGCTGACGGCCAGCGGAATGCTGGTTCGACCCGCCCGTTTCCATTCGGCCACGGCCGCGGAAACGTCGGCGGCGCTGGCCACTTCACGGTTGCCGGCGCGGACGATCACGTCACCCCGGTGCAGGCCCTTCTCGCCGGCGTCGGAGGAACCCTTGACCCCTTCGACCAGCACGCCGCGAACCGCCGCGGCGATGCTGTATTGCTGGCGCGACGCCGGGTCGATCGGCGTCAGCGACATGCCCAGGATCGGCGCGTTGGGCGCCGACCGGGCACCCTGGGGGCCGCCTTCAGAGTCGCCATCGCCGGCGCCCGGGCCGCCATTTAGGGCCAGCTGGGCCTCGGAAGGCCGAAGCCCGGTGTGCACGTCGAAGGTTCGCTCCTTGCCGTTCCTGAAAACGTCAAGGCGCGCGATGTCTCCGGCCGGCACCTTGGCCACTTCCCGGGTCATCTCATTGGGGCTGGCGACGGGGTGGCCGTTCACCGCCACCACGACGTCGCCGGGCTGGACGCCGGCGTGCTGGGCGGGCCCGCCGGAGACCAAGTCGGCCACCACGGCGCCTTTGCGACCGCCCAGACCCCACGAATCGGCCATTTCGTCATTGAGGTTCTGGATGGTGGCCCCGATATAGCCGCGGCGAATCTTGGCCCCCGCCATCAGTTGCTTGGTGATGTTGGCCGCCACGTCGGCGGGGATGTCGAAACCGATGCCGACCGATCCGCCGGAGGGCGAAAAGATGGCGGTGTTGACGCCGATAACCCGGCCATAGGTGTCGAAAGTCGGGCCGCCCGAATTGCCGCGGTTGATCGGGGCGTCGATCTGGATGTAGTCGACGAAGTTCTCGCCGATGTCGCGGTTATAGGCCGAGACGATTCCGGCCGTGGCCGTGTTGCCGAGGCTGAACGGGTTTCCCACCGCCAGGACCCAGTCGCCGACCCGGGGCCGGGACGAATTCTCGAAGTCGACGAACGGAAAACCGCGGCCCTGGACCCGGATCACGGCCAGGTCGGTGGCTTCGTCGCGGCCGACCACGACACCCTTGAGCTCCTTGCCATCCTTCAACACGACCTTGATGTCCTCGGCATGGTCGACGACGTGGTTGTTGGTGACGATGAAACCGTCCGAGGAAATAAAGAAGCCGGACCCGGCTGATTGCTGTTTGGGGGCGCGCGGGCTGTCTCCGCCATCACCCTCTCCCGGGCCCTGGCCCCTGGGCAGAAGATCGAAGGGGAAGTTCTCGAAGCCGGGGATGCGGCGCGCCGACAATGGCTCGGCCCTGGACGTGACGTTGATCGAGACCACCGCCGGGGAGACCTTTTCGAAGATGTCGGCGAACGACAGGGGCGCGCCGGGCGCGGCCGGCAGAACCGGCGCGGAGGCTTTGATGAGATGGCTCTGGAAGTCTGCCCCCAGGCCCACGGGGCGCATGCCCGCCCCAGCCATGGCGGCCACGGCGATGCCGGCGCCGGCCAAGGCCCCTACGAAAACGTGCGATTTGCTGACGGCCATCTCTTTTGTTCCTCACTCCCGGAAGGCGTGCGCGGCCGGGACACCGCTATCTAGTGTCGGATGCCAAAGAGCGCGAGGGCTCACAAGTTACCTTTCCGTTATTCCCGGGGCGTTCCTGAAGCTTATTTCAGGCGCGAACATGTCAAAGGCTTTCGTCACCGGCTAGGGCCGCGATGCGCGCCTCCTCCGCATCGCTGAGGGTCGGAGAGTCGCCGCGACGCCGCCCGCGCAAAACCAGTATCCCCATTCCCAACGCCGCCACTCCGAAGGGGATCGCCCAAAGGGCGGCGTTGGAGAACGTCAGGGGCGGCCGAAACAGGACGAACTCGCCATAGCGCGCCGCCAGATAGGTGCGGACTTGAGCGTCGTTCCGCCCGGTCGCCACCTGCGCGCGGACGGCCTGACGCAGGTCACGGGCCAGGTCGGCTTCGGAATCATCGATGGACTCGCCTTGGCAGACCAGGCAGCGCGTCTCCCGGAACAGCGCCCGCGCGCGCGTTTCCTGACCCGGGTCGGCCAGGCGATCGGCGGGTTCGGCCGCGGCCGCCAGGCAAAGGGCGGCGCCCAGCACCGCGCCCAGGCGGGCGGCCGTCATTCCGCCGGCTCCAGGGCGATGGCCGGAACCACCCTGCGGCCGATGGCGAGGCGCAGCCGGCGATCCGACAGTGAAAGTGCGCCTCCGCAGGCCATCAGGATCGGCCCCAGGAAGATCAATCGGGCCCATGGATTCCAATAGGTCCTGACCAGCCAGGCCGAACCGCCGGCCACCGTGGCGCGCCGCTCTCCCAGGACGATGTAGATGTCGTCGAGGCCCTTGGCGCAGATCGCCACCTGGGAGGTGGTCTGACCCCCGATGTCATAGGTGCGCCGCTCGGGGTTCGCGGCGCAGGCCAGGGCGCCGCGCCGATCGACGATTCGCATCGCGCCACGTTCGGCGTCGAAGTTGGGGCCCGGGACGTTGTCCACCCGATCCAGAGTGAGGTGATAGGCGCCGAAATCCATCCCTTGGCCGAGGGTGAGCACGGCAGCGTTTTCCGATTTCCACGCCGACTCGAACGCCGCCCCCATGACGAACACCCCAAGCCCCAGATGGGCCAAGCTCATCCCCCAAGCGC
>JACDGF010000223.1:0-3443 GCA_013815405.1 Caulobacteraceae bacterium
GTTCGAGGAGATGCTGGAGCGGCGCAACCATGCCGGACTGCTCTCGGAGGATGTCAGCCTCACCGACGGCGCCTTGTGGGGGAACTATCCGCAGACCTACTCGCTTGTTGGTCTGATCAACTGCGCGGTGCTGTTGAGCCGGTCCTGGAGTTCCGTGAGATGAGCCGCTTGATCGTGGTGTCCAACCGCGTCAGCGCGCCCGAACAGCCCGGCGCGGCGCCCGCGGGCGGCTTGGCGGTGGCCCTGTCCGCGGCGCTTCGGGAATATTCCGGCTTCTGGTTCGGCTGGTCCGGTGAGACTGTCGAAACCTTCACCGGCGAGGTCCACACCCGAAGGGTGGACGAGGTCACCGTGGTCACTGTCGATCTGGAAGACGCGGACTACCAGGAATATTACAACGGCTACGCCAACGGCACCCTGTGGCCGCTGTTCCATTATCGCATCGACCTGACCGCCTACGACCGCTCGTTCGGGGAGGGCTATGAGCGGGTGAACCGGCGGTTCGCGGGGGTCCTGGCCCCGCTCATCCAGCCGGGCGACCTGATCTGGGTCCATGACTACCATATGATCCCGCTGGGCCGGGAGCTGCGGCGCCTGGGGGTGACCAATCCGATCGGTTTTTTCCTGCATATCCCCTGGCCCGCGTCGCAGTTGCTCACCACCCTGCCCAGGAACCGGCAACTGGTCGAAGCGCTGTTCTCCTATGACCTGGTGGGGTTCCAGACCGACGAGTGGCTGTGGGCCTTCGAATCCTATGTCCTGGGCGAGGCGGGCGGCGCCTGGGGACGCGATGGCCGGCTGGAGGCGTTCGGCACCACCCTGAGGGCCCAGGTGTTTCCCATCGGCCTGGATGTGGAGGAGTTCCGGGCCCTGGCCGCCTCGCCGGTGGCCAACCGCGCCTATGACCGGATGGCCGCGCACAGCGTTTTCCGCTCCCTGATCGTGGGCGTGGACCGGCTCGACTATTCCAAGGGGCTGGAAGAACGCCTGGCCGGGTTCGAACGTTTCCTGGCGGACAATCCGGAATTGCGCCGCGAGGTGCTCTACCTCCAGGTGGCCCCGACCTCGCGCGGGGAAGTGGGCGTCTATCAGGATCTGCGGGCCCGGATCGACGCCCTCTGCGGGCGGATCAACGGGGTCTACGCCGACATGGACTGGACGCCGATCAGCCATGTCCATCGCACCTACCGCCGCGACGAACTCGCCGGCGTCTATCGCGCCGCCCGGGTCTGCCTCGTGACCCCCCTGCGCGACGGGATGAACCTGGTCGCCAAGGAATATGTGGCGGCGCAGAAACCCGACGACCCGGGCGTGCTGGTGCTCTCGCGTTTCGCGGGCGCCGCCCGGCAGATGGGCGAGGCGGTGATCGTCAATCCCTTCAGCCGCGAGGAGATCTCCGAAGGCCTGAAGCGCGCCCTCTCCATGGGCCGGGAAGAGCGCGTCAAACGCTGGGAAATCCTGATGGACGGCATCCGCAAAAGTGGCGTCAAGGCCTGGCGCGATTCCTTTGTGGAGGCGTTGAAGGCGTCCCACGAGCCGCGCCTGCCGTTCATCGAATCACCCGCCATCCTCAGGGTGCGAGGGACGCTCGGCGCGGGCCCGGTCGCCGGCCCCAAGCCACCGGTCCCGAGCGCGGCGCCCGGCGCCCTGAAACGCAACGCCAAGCGCCGTCGCCCGCCCCCCTCCGACGCGGTGGTGATATAGAGGCGGTGAGCCCCCCGGGCATCGGACGCTTTACAGTCCCGGGAGTTTGATCTTGCCCTGGCTGCGGCGGGAGATCACCACCGGCTGGTCGCCGGTGAGGGTCTTGATCCGGGCCGCTTCGGCGGCGGCGTCGACCGGCGCCGGGGTCGTCGCGCCGGGGTCGGCCCGGGGCATGGGTTCGGTGGCGGACTGCCCACGCCTCCAGAACATCACCCAGTCGGCGAAGCCCTTGTCCTTGTGGGCGACACTGCCGAACTCGTCGTCGACCACGAACCGGATCAGCGGATCGGCCTTGTCGGCGCCGGCCTTGCTGGCCAACAGCTTCTCACCGCTGGAGCGCACCTCGCCCTCGCGCTGGCCCAGGAGGGCGGTGCGCGCGGCGCTCTCCGGCTGCAGCTCCTGCGGCCTGGGCTCGCCGGGAGCCGGCGGGCGCAGGGAATAGTCGGGCGGCAGGATCAGCGGCGCCTTGGTCACCACGCGAAACTCGTCCGGCGTGACCTTGCTCATTCCCAGCGCGCGGGACGCCGAGTGGCACCCGGCCAAGCCGGCGGAGCCGATCAGACAGGTCGCCATCAGGGCGCGGTTCACTCTCATCGGCGGTACATTTCCTTGAAAGATGGCCGACCCGGCCCCGTTCTCTAAAGGAATACCCCATTCGCGCGCCCGGCGCCAACGTCGTTCAGGGCGGCGCCTTGGCCGGCGAGGCCAGGCTTTCGATCACCAGGATCGCTATGCCCACGGTGATGGCGCTGTCGGCCAGGTTGAAGATCCAGGGAAAATGCAGGCCCAAGGGCAGCGGCAGGCCCCGAACGTCCAGGAAATCGACCACGGCGCCGAACCGCACCCGATCGATGAGGTTGCCCACCGCCCCGCCCATCACCAAGCCGATGAAGATCGCGGTCAGCGGCTTTTCGGCGCGCCGGGCCCAGACCGCCAGCGCCACCGCCACCGCCAGTTCGAAGCCCGCCAGGGCCCACCTAGGCCACTGCGCGTCGCTGCGGAAGAGGCCGTAGGCGACCCCCGGATTCCACACCAGAGTCAGCCGCAGGGGTCCCCACAGGTCGGCTGATTCGCCGGCGACGAGATGCGGGCCGCCGAGGATCGAGGCCTTGGCGATCTGGTCCAGGGCCACGACCAGGATCGCCAGGCCGAAGCTCAGCCAGCCACCGCGCGCGAGGCCGGTCACTGGCGGTTCGCGTCCCACCACGCCACCGCGTCCGCGTCGCGGATCGACAGGTCGGGATAGAGCGGATCGCTCCCGACCTCCGGCAGGATGCGCCACGACCGGGCGCATTTGCGGCCCTCGGCCCTCAGCGGTTCGACCGCGACCCCGCCCACCTCTTCGAGGCGAAAGGCGCCCGGCGGACCCTCTCCCGCCAGAAGCCGCGCCTGGCTGGTGCGGAAGACCTCCGCCGGATCGAGCCCATCGAAGGCGGCGAGCAGGTCGGGATCGGCGATCCACACCCGAGGCGCGGCTTCCAGCGCGGCGCCCATGCGTTTTTCCCGCCGCTCGATCTCCAGCGCGCCGGTCACCGCCCTGGTGACTCGGTCCACCTCCCTCCAGCGGCCCGCCTCGGCATCGCTGCGCCAGGCGTCGGGCGAGAGCGGGAAGGTGCGCAGGCTGTTGGCCCCGGCGCCCGGAAAGCGGGTCATCCAGGCCTCCTCCATGGTGAACGGGATCAGCGGCGCCAGCCAGATGGTCAGGCGTTCGAAGGCGAGGTCCATCACCGTGCGGCAGG
>JACDGF010000223.1:3453-4757 GCA_013815405.1 Caulobacteraceae bacterium
GCGGCAGGCGCGCCGGCGCGCCGAATCGGGCCGGTCGCAATAGAGCACGTCCCGCCGGATGTCAAAGAACAGGGCCGAAAGGTCGCTTGAACAAAAGTCCGCCAGGGGCCGGATCACGTCGGAAAAGTCATAGCGCCCATAGGCCTCACGGATCTGGGTGTCGAGCCGCCACAGCCGGTCCAGGATATAGCGCTCCAGCGGCGGCATGTCCTTCAAGGCCGCGCGCTCGGCCTCCTCGAACCCGGCCAGGGCGCCCAGGAGATAGCGGACCGTGTTGCGCAGCTTGCGGTAGGCGTCGATGGTGGTCTGGAGGATGGCCGGGCCGACGCGCTGGTCTTCGGAATAGTCGGCCAGGGCGGCCCAGAGGCGCAGGATTTCCGCCCCGCTCTGGCGCGTCACGTCCTGTGGCTCGACGCTGTTGCCCAGCGACTTGGACATCTTCTCCCCCTTCTCGTCGAGGGTGAAGCCGTGGGTGAGGATCGCCTCATAGGGCGCCCGGCCCAGCGTGGCGGCCGATTCCAGAAGGGAGGACTGGAACCAGCCGCGATGCTGGTCGGAGCCTTCGAGATAGAGATCGGCCGGCCAGCGGGTATGGGGCCGTCCCATCAGGGTGAAGGCGTAGGTCGATCCGGAGTCGAACCACACGTCCAGGATGTCGTCGACCTTTTCGTAACGTTCGGGGTCGTGGTTGCCCAGGAAGTCGCGGGCGGGGCGGGTAAACCAGGCGTCGGCGCCCTCCTCGGCGATCAGCCCCACGATCCGCGCGTCGACCAGGTCGTCGCGAAGCGGGCGCCCGGTGGCCTTGTCGACGAACATGGCCAGCGGCGATCCCCAGGCCCGCTGGCGGCTGATCAGCCAGTCCGGCCGGGTCTCCACCATGGCCCGGATGCGGCCCCGCCCGGTCTCCGGATAGAAGGCGGTGGCGTCGATCGCCGCCAGCGCCGTCTGGCGCAGGGTGCGCCCGCCGTGGATCGGATCCTCCAGCGGCGTGTCCAGGCGGATGAACCACTGCGGGGTGTTGCGGAAGATCACCGGCGCCTTGGAGCGCCAGGAGTGGGGATAGCTGTGCTCCAGGCGCGCCCGCGCCAGCAGGGCGCCGGCCTCGATCAACCGCTCGATCACCGCGGCGTTGGCGGGGCCGTACCTGCCCGCCTTTTTGCCTTCCGTCTCCAGCACCTTCAATCCCCCGAACAGCGGGACGTCCGGATAGTAGGCCCCCTCCTCGTCCACGGTGTCGGGGATCTTGCGATGGCCGCTCGCCAGCCAGATCGCATAGTCGTCCGCTCCGTGGCCCGGGGCGGTAT
>JACDGF010000224.1 GCA_013815405.1 Caulobacteraceae bacterium
GTCCTCGCCGACAAGCTGGCCGCCGACGGCGCGCGGCTGGTGGTCGCCGATGTGCATGAGGCGGCCCTGGCGGCGGTGGCGGCGCGCACCGGCGCCAGGATCGTGCCCCCGGCGGCGATCTTCGATGTCGAGGCGGAGGTCTTCGCCCCCTGCGCCCTGGGCGGCGCCCTGACCCATGAGACCGCGCGGCGCCTCAAGGGGCGCATCGTCGCGGGCGGGGCGAACAATCAGCTGACCTCTCCGGAGGTCGGTCGGGCTCTCTTCGACCGGGGCGTGGTCTACGCCCCCGACTTCGTCATCAACGGCGGCGGCATCATCAACATCGCCGGCGAGATCCGCGCCCTCGAGCTAGGGCAGGCCCTCGACGCCGTCTGGGTGGAAATGAAACTCGCCCGCATGATCGAGACCCTGGACGAGATCCTGGATCGGTCCTTGCGCGAGAGCCGGCCGACCCATGAGATCGCCATCGAGATCGCCCATGCCCGGATCGCGGCGGCGTCCCCAAGGGACTAGGCCAGGAACCCCGCTTCGGCGAAATCGACCATGCGTTCGAGCAGCGCCTCGATGTCGCTTTCGCGGGTCGCGCCGCCCGAAAGGACATGCAGGCGGTCGAACTCGGCGAAGCGGTTGTTGTGGATCATGCCCAGCGAGAAGTGGAGCCGCCAATAGACCTCTTCGGCCGGAAGATTCGGCCGGGCGGCGATCAGGGCGTCGGCGAAGCGGCGCAGGTGCGAAACATCGGTGCTCAGGGCCTCGCGCATGGCCGCCGTCCCTTCGCTGCGGGCGCGGATGATGAACTGCACCGATATGCGCCGGGCGTGGTCTTTCGCCGACCAGCGCAGGGGCGGCGCGAAAAGGGCGCCAAGGATGGCGCGCACGGTCGGCTTGCCGTCGTGCCGGTTCGCCGCCTCATGCAGCATCCGCGCCCGCTCGCGGTTCAATTCGGCGGTGCGCCGGCGGAAGATCTCGAACAGCAGGGCGTCCTTCGAGCCGAAGTGATAGTTGACGCTAGCCAGATTGACCTTCGCCGCGGCGGTGATGTCCCGCACCGAGACGTTCTGGAATCCCTCCAAGGCGAACAGGCGTTCGGCCGCGGCCAGGACCAGGGCCTTGGTGGCCGCGTCACGCTGGACCACCTCGGCCTCGGGCGCCGGCATGGTAAGGGGATGGGTCATGGGTTAGCGGCGGGGATCATGGGATCCGCAGTCTTAGGGGTTGAGGGTTCAGGCGCAAGGCGACGCGTTCACCGGCTCGCGACCGGGCCGCCAAATCGCATTGGTCCGATCCGTTCGGCGGTGGTAGCATCCCGCGTACGGCAAAGGCGCACGCGGTGCGACGCCAGCCTGACAGCGAGGGGTGAAACATGGATCGAGTCGTTGAAATCCGGGCGCGGAGCCAGCCGGCCGCCTTCATCGCCCTGACCGGCGCGGTGCTCGCCTTGTTCTTGTCGGCGTCGGCGTCGGCGCAGCCCGCGCACGACCCTGGATCGGTTTGCTACACCCAGAGCGGCTGGTGTTTCGCCCAGCCTCCGGGACCGCCAGGCTCGCCCTGCGCCTGCCCTTCGCCGGGTGGGCTGATCTCCGGCGTGCGCGGTTAGGATCACTGGCGGGGAAGCGCCTGGCAAAGATTTCAGTGGGGGCAGGGGCGGAAATGGACGACATAGAGCAACTGCTGGCGGATGCGAGGCGGGTGATCGGCTACTCCGCCCGCACGGGGGTGTTGAACAGCAGCGATCTCGTCGACGCGGTGCTCGCCGTGGAGGGCCGCCGCTCATCCCACACCGAGCCCACCGCCGAGGAAATCCGATCGCTGATGAGCCGATTGAATGCGGCCGTGAAGGCCATCTATCCCATCACCCTGATCGACCTGGGTTCGCCCTGGAGGCCTTTTGGCGAGACCAAGGGCCGCAACGTCTCCCGGCTGGTCTTCGCGGTGCTGTCGGCGATGATCATCGCCACATCCGGGTATTATACGTGGCTCTACATCCAAGCGACCGATGTCCTCGCCGGCCTGACCGCCATTCAGGAGCAGAACGCCGTCGACAAGGCGGAGCGTCTATACCGCTCGTACCAGAAAAATCCCAATGTCATCAGTGTCGGACACCCGGACAGCGACGACCTCCATTTCGAACCCTATCTGCGGTCTTACGAAGAACTTTACGCCATCAACAATCAGATGGCCACCTACATGCCCATGGCCTTGCGGTTGAAGGCCCAGGCCACGCGGATACCCTTGCTGTCGGGACTGACGGCCCTGTTCAAGAATAAGAAATCGCTCGGTGGCGGATCTGCGCCGGACGCGAAGACGGTGCAGACCGATTATGAGACAGCACACCGCGGCGCCGCCTATCCCGATCTGAACGCTCCCGCGCTTTCACCCAACCCCGCGCAAGCCTCGTCCCCGGTCGCTCCGGTTCCTGGACGCCCCCCGGCCCCGATAGCGAACGCCGGCACATCCGAAGAGCTCGCCGCCGACCGGATACGCCAAAACCATATCAGCCGGACGAACTTCCTTACGGACGAGGGCATGGGGGTGGTGGCCATCGAAACCTCGCAGGACGAAGTTTCGACGCCGATCGGAATCCCGGCGCTGATCTCGTCCTGCCGCAGCATCATCGAGCTCTACGGCGTGCTGATCCTGCCGGCGCTCTATGGCATGATCGGCACCATCGTTTTCGAACTGCGCAAGATCCTCAATCCGCTGACCCCCAGCGCCTCAATCGAGCGGGTCATCGTCAGGACGGCCCTGGGAGGCCTCGCCGGCATCAGCATCACCTTCGTCTTCCGCCCCCTCCACAGCGCCGCCAACGACGTCACCCCCTCGGGGATCGCCGTGTTCGGGATCGCCTTCATCCTCGGCTTCAGCATCGACGTCTTCTTCACCCTGCTCGACCGGATGGTCGGCGTGGTCTCCCAATCCATCGCGGGCGTGAACCGGACGCAAGGCGGCTGACGCTACCGGTCGATCTTGGTCGACAGCACGATCGACGAGGTCGTCCGCTCCACCCCCTCCAGCGCTCCTAGGGCGTCGATCAGACCGTCCATGTCGGCGACCGCCGGGGCGACGATTTCGGCGATAAGGTCGAAGGGGCCACTGACCGATTGCAGGAGGCGCACCGGCGTCATGCGGCGGATCGCGGCGACCACGCCGGCGGCGCGCTTGGGGGTGACCGCCATCATCACATAGGCGTGGATTTGGCCCCGCTCGTGGGCGTCGGACAGGCGCACGGTGTAGCCGGTGATCACCCCGCTCGTCTCCAACCGCTCGAGCCGGCTCTGCACGGTGGTGCGCGACAGGCCCAGTTGCCGGGCCAGCTTCGCGGCGGGCGCGCGGGCGTTCTCGCGCAGGGCGTCGACCAAGCGCCGATCGAGATTGTCCAAAATGCCAAACACCTCCGGCGATCCGCCGGAAATAGATCGGCGTTTCGTCGGTTTCGCAATCGGAATCAACGTCGCGGCGCATCATATTTACGCCGGAACCGTGCGGAGGAGAGAATCATGAAGGACGTCGTCGTCATCGGCGCGGGCCATATCGGCGCCGCCATCGCCATGCTCCTGAGCGACTGCGGGGACTATCGCGTCACCGTGGCCGACCGATCGGCCGAGCAGCTCGCTGCCCTGGGCGTCTCTCCGAGGGTCGAGCACCGCGTCCTGGACGTCACCGATGCGGCGGCCCTGCGGGCCCTGCTGGCGGGCAAATTCGCCGTCCTCAGCGCCGCCCCGTATCATCTCACGTTCAACGTCGCCCAGGCCGCCAAGGCGGCCGGCGCCCACTATCTGGATCTGACCGAGGACGTCGCCTCCACCCGCAAGGTGAAGTCGCTGGCCGCCGACGCCCAGACCGCCTTCATCCCACAATGCGGCCTGGCCCCCGGCTTCATCTCGATCGTGGCGGCGGATCTCGCCCGCCACTTCGACGTCCTCCACGACGTGCGCCTTCGGGTCGGCGCCTTGCCGAAATACCCGTCCAACGCCCTGAACTACAATCTCACCTGGTCCACCGATGGGGTGATCAACGAATATTGCGAACCGTGCGAAGCGATCGTCGACGGACTGCAGAGCCAGACCCGGGCGCTCGAGGAATTGGAGGCGTTCGCCCTGGACGGCGTGACCTATGAGGCTTTCAACACCTCAGGGGGCCTGGGCACCTTGTGCGAAACCCTGGCGGGCAAGGTGCGCAACCTCAACTACCGCACCATCCGTTATCCGGGCCATGCCGCGATCATGAAGGCGCTGCTGAACGACCTGCGCCTGCGCGACCGGCGCGAACTCTTGAAGGACATATTGGAGCACTCGCTGCCGTCTACCCTGCAGGACGTGGTGATCGTCTTCGTCACCGTCTCGGGCTTTCGCTCCGGCCAGTTGGTGCAGGAGACCTACGCCAACAAGATCTATGCCCGCGAGCTGGGCGGCCGGATGGTCAGCGCCATCCAGATCACCACGGCCTCGGCCTTGTGCGCGGTGCTCGATCTCCTGGCCGAGGGCCGCCTGCCCGCTCGGGGCTTCGTGCGCCAGGAGGAGATCGGCCTCGCGGAATTCCTCGCCAACCGCTTCGGACGGGCTTACGCCTCGGCCGAGACCGCGGCCCGCTCCGAGGTCCGCGCCCCCGTCCTGGCGGCCATCGCGTGACCGCCCTCTTCGCGCCCCATATCAGCGAGGAAGCCGCGTCCCTGCTTCGCCGCCTTGGCGTGGCGGACGGCGCGCTCGCCGGCGGCGAACGGGCGGCCCGCTCGCCGATCACCGGCGAGGTCATGGCC
>JACDGF010000225.1 GCA_013815405.1 Caulobacteraceae bacterium
GCCCGCGCTCCGGTTCGAGGTCTTGTGGCATGCGCCGAACCTTACTATTTTCCGGGTGGTAAGGAAGGCATCCCATGACGCGCGCGACGGTCACCACCAAGGGCCAGGTCACCATCCCCAAGGGCATCCGAGACCAGCTCGGCCTGAAGGCCGGCGACCAGGTGAATTTCACCCGCCTGCGTGGCGGCGCCGTGGTGATGCGGCCGAAGAACCGCTCGCTCGAAGATCTATATGGCGTCTTGCACGATCCCGATCGCCCGACGATCCCGATCGAGGACATGAATCCCTGGCGCTGAGGGTGCGGGGAGTCGACACCAATGTCCTGCTTCGTTTCGTGCTGCGCGACGACGAGGCGCAGGCGCGATCGGCCAAGGCGGCCATAGATCACGCCGCGGCGGTCGGAGACCCTCTGCTCGTGGGCCTGCTCGCGCTGCTTGAGACCGAATGGGTGCTGCGCTTGCGCGCACACCTGACCAAGGAATCGGTGATCGGCGTCTTCCAGCAACTGCTTGAGACGCGGGACTTGGGGGTCGAAAGCTCGGAGACTTTGGAACAGGCGCTGGAAGCTTACGAAAGCGGCCCGGCGGATTTCGCCGACTGCCTGATCAACGCCCGCTACCAGGAGATCGGCTGCGAAGCGATGATCACCTTCGACGCAAGGGCCGCGAAGCTGCCCGGTGCGCGGTTGCTGGCTAGCTGACGCGGACTCGCGGGAAGAGAGGGCCTCGAGATGAAATCGCCATGGCATCGCGCCTTCCTCGCCCTGGCGTGTTGGGGGGCGGCGGCCGTGGCCCAGGCGGCCACGCCGATCCTGGTCGTCCACGGCGGGGCCGGGGTGATCGCCAGGGAGATCACTCCCGAGCGCGAACGCGAGGTTCGCGCGGCCTTGGCGTTGGCGCTGCAAAAGGGTTACGCGATCCTCAAGGCAGGCGGCGCCAGCCTGGACGCGGTGAGCGTGGCGATCGGCACGATGGAGGACAGCGGCGCCTTCAACGCCGGGCGCGGTGCGGTGTTCAACCACGACGGTCGCAACGAACTGGACGCGGCGATCATGGACGGGGCGACCTTGCGCGCCGGCGCCGTCGCCAATGTGCATACGGTGAAGAACCCCATCCTGCTGGCGCGGGCGGTGCTGGAAAGATCACCGCATGTCATGCTGGTCGGCGAGGGGGCGGAGATCTTCGCCCGCTCGGTCGGCATGGCGCCGGCGGAAGCGAAGTACTTCTATTCCGAACGCCGCTGGCAAGAATTGCAGCAGGCGCTGAAGGAGGAACGGGAAAAGGACGCCGCCTCGAGGAATCCGCCCCATCACGGCACGGTCGGCGCCGTCGCCCTGGATGCGCGCGGGCGCCTCGCCGCCGGCACCTCCACGGGGGGAATCACCAACAAGCGCTACGGCCGGGTCGGCGACTCCCCGATCATCGGCGCCGGCACCTACGCCGACAGCCGCTGCGCGGTCTCCGCCACCGGCTGGGGCGAATATTTCATCCGCGCCACCGCCGCGCGCGACATCTGCGCGCGGATGGAATACCGGGGCGACACCCTGGCCGAGGCGGCCCGCGCCGTGGTGATGGACGTGATCCCCAGGCTCGGCGGCGACGGCGGCGTCATCGCGATCGACGACAAGGGGGATATCGCCACGCCCTACGACACCCAGGGCATGTTCCGCGGCTGGGTCGACGCCGGCGGCAACGCCCACATCGCGATCTTCGCACAGAAGTGAATCGCGGGGTGGGACCACTACCCAATTCGGGTCGATCGAGGCCGGCGATAAAACACCAACTCGCCATCAGGCACGGACAAGACGGCCGGAAATGGGCGTATCTGGCAAGCCGCAAGGATCCCGCAAAGGACATGATCCCATGGCTCTGAGCGTCCGCGGCCTGGGGGATGACCTGTCCAATCCGCTATGCCGGGTCTTCGCCCCTATGATCGGCTTGCCGGCGTGGCGCGTTCATCATGGGTTCGGCAGTTTTCTGACCTTGGAGTTTGGGCAACCCCATCTGAAGATTTACGAACCGATCGTCGCGTCCGCGAAGGCGTGCGATCGGGTCCGTCAGCAATTGGCGCGGCGGCGGATCACTCCCACGGGCGAGTGGCATCTTTGGATCTATTGCTGCCACTGGCGGATGCTGTCGGACGGTGCGGAGATCGCCTGGAGTGAAGCCTCCGACGACACGATCGGCAGGGCGGCTTCGGACCTGGATGGACGGCTGTTGACGGGGCTCGAGGTCGATCCGCCCAGAGGAACATCAGTGTTCCATTTCGAGGGGGGCCGTTCCCTCCGAACCTGGCCCTACGACGGTGGGCTCGAGGAGCAGTGGATGCTCCATATGAAGTCTGGGGACATTTTCGAGTATCGAGGAGACGGTTTCTACAGCTTGGGTCCCGGGGACCGGTCCATGGACGAGGCCGTTTGGCACCCTCTGCGCCCAGACGCGCCGGGGTAATTGCCGGAGCGCGTCATCCGTCCCATGGCGGCAGGGTGCCCGGATCGCCGTCATTTAAACGCCAAGGAGCAAAGACGCCAAGAGGCTCCTGCCTGACGCCAATCTTAGCTTGGCTCCTTGGCGCCTTGGCGTTGAAAGTGGGCTTTCAACCGCGAGAAAGGGCGCCGCGAAGAGAGGCCGCCGCCCTTACGAATAAACCTCGAACAGGCCCGCGCCGCCCATGCCGCCGCCGATGCACATGGAGACCATGGCGTGGCGGGCGCCGCGGCGGCGGCCCTCCTGGAGGGCGTGGCCGGCCAGGCGCGCGCCGGTCATGCCGAAGGGGTGGCCGATGGCGATCGAGCCGCCGTTGACGTTGTACTTCTCCGGATCGACGCCAAGCGTGTCGCGGCTATAGAGGCACTGGCTGGCGAAGGCTTCGTTCAGTTCCCAAAGGTCGATGTCCTCCACCTTGAGGCCATGGCGCTCCAGCAGGCGCGGGACGGCGAACACCGGGCCGATGCCCATCTCGTCGGGGGCGCAGCCGGCGACCGCCCAGCCCTTGAACACGCCCAGCGGCTTGAGGCCCCGCCGCTCGGCCTCCCCCGCCTCCATGATCATCACCGCGGCGGCGCCGTCGGAGAGCTGGGAGGCGTTGCCGGCGGTGATGTAGTGGCCGGGCCCGCGCACAGGTTGCAGCTTTTGCAGGCCCTCCAGGCTGGTGTCAGGGCGGTTGCACTCGTCGCGATCGACGATGTAGTCGACGATGCTTTCCGCCTTGGTCTCCTTGTCGACCCGCTTCATCTTGGTCTTCATCGGGACGATCTCGTCCTTGAACTTGCCGGCCTGCTGGGCGGCGGCCATGCGGCGCTGGGATTCCAGGGAATATTCGTCCTGGGCCTCGCGGCTGACGTGGTAGCGCTCGGCGACGATGTCGGCGGTGTCGATCATCGGCATGAAGATGTCGGGATACATCTGCGTCAGGCGCTCGTCGTGGCCGCCCAGGCCGTGGGCGCCCGGAAGGCTGATCGACTCCACCCCGCCGGCGACCACGCATTCGGCCCCGTCGTCGACGACATAACGCGCGGCCATGGCGATGGTCTGCAGGCCCGAGGAGCAGAAGCGGTTGACCGTCACCCCCGAGGTGGTGATCGGCAGGCCCGCCAGCAGGGCCGCCTGGCGGCCGAGGTTGCCCGCCCCGTGGGAGACATTGCCCATGAAACAGTCCTCCACCGCCTCGGCCTCGACCCCGGCCTTCTCCACCGCGTGCTTGACCGCGTGGGCGGCCATGGACACCGTCGGGGTGATGTTGAACCCCCCGCGCCCGGACTTGGCCAGGCCCGTTCGGGCGTAGGAGACGATGACGGCTTGGCGCATGGGGGGAGGTTCTCCGAAGGTTCGACCGCGCGACATTAGCGATGCGGCGCGCGGTGGCTACTCAAAAAGCGGGCCTCCCTCCCCTTCATGGGGAGGGCGGACGACGCGAAGCGTTGTCAGGGTGGGGAGTGGGACGCATCTCCAGCGTTGGTGGTTATCGAGACTCCCCCACCCGGATCGCTTCGCGATCGTCCCTCCCCAGGGAGGGAGGGAGGGAAGCGTTGGTTTCCGCTTCGCCGAGCCGTTCGAGAAGCGCCTCGTATTCCGCCCACAGGCCCGGCGGCAGGCGGTCGCCGAATTTCTCGTAGGCCGGGGCGATCAGGGCCGCCTCCTCGCGCCAGACCTCGGGATCGACGGTGAGCAGCAGATCGAGCCGATCGGCGGAAAGGCCGAGGCCCGCCACGTCCAGGTCGCCTTGAAGGGGCACGCGGCCGATCGGCGTGTCCTTCGCGCCGACCTTGCCCTCCAGGCGCTCGACGATCCATTTGAGCACCCGGCTGTTGTCGCCGAAGCCGGGCCAGACGAACTTGCCGGCCGCGTCCTTGCGGAACCAATTGACGAAATAGAGGCGCGGCAGTTTCGCCGCGTCCGCTCTCTCGCCCAGCTTCAGCCAGTGGGCGAAATAGTCGCCCATGTTGTAGCCGCAGAAGGGCAGCATGGCGAAGGGGTCGCGGCGCAGTTCGCCGATCTTGTTCTCCGCCGCCGCCGTGCCCTCGGAGGCGATGTTGGAGGCGAGGAACACGCCGTGGCGCCAGTCGAAGGCCTCGGTGACCAGGGGAACCGCGCTGGCTCGCCGGCCGCCGAACAGGATGGCGCTGATCGGCACGCCGGCGGGGTCCTGCCATTCGGGCGCGATCGAGGGGCACTGGCCGGCCGGGGCGGTGAAGCGGGCGTTGGGATGGGCCGCCGGCTCG